>JAKAVW010000116.1 GCA_021827445.1 Pseudomonadota bacterium | reverse complement strand
ATGAGCGCCCAGGCACTCCCGGTCATGGTCGAGGAGGAGGGCGCCAGCATTTTGATGATTTCGGGAGTGGAAATGGCATTTCCATAGAACGCATAGTCGTTCAAAAACCAGGCTCCACCGGTGCCTAGAATGAGCAACAAATATTTTGGGTTGGACAGCATCTGGCCCAGACCAATACGACTGGGTTTGGTTTTTTGCTCCACCTCGGCCTGTAGTTGGCCGGTGGAATAGATCGCCATGTCCTTGGCCGCATCGTCTACATCACCACGCACCAAAGCCTTATAGCGGGGAGACTCCGGCATGGTCCGGCGTAGGTACAGTACCGCCAAGGGCGGCAAGGCGCCCACGGCGAACATGATCCGCCAGATGGAATCGGGTGGCAGGCCTGATGCTTCGAGCGTCAGAGCGACTACCGGACCGAAGGCAAGACCGAGCCCCTGCATGCCGAAGACCAGCGAGGTCAAGGCACCGCGTTTTTTGGCGTTGGCATACTCGGACATGAGGACGGCGCTCATGGGGTAGTCTCCACCGATGCCGATGCCGAGAATGACGCGGAACGCCAAGAGCCAAGCGAAAGAAGGGGCGAAGGCACAAGCCAGGCCGCCGATGGCCATCAGCAGTGCTTCCAGTCCGTAAATCCGCTTGCGGCCTACCACATCGGCCAGGCGTCCAAAAATAAATGCGCCGAGGAACGCGGCAATCAGCGAAATACTACCGAGAAAGGCGATCTGCGTATCGCTTAAGTGCCACTCCGGTTTAATAAAAACGAGTGCGGACCCGATAATGAACAGATCATAGGCGTCCGTGAAGAATCCCATCCCTGCGGTGAATGCGGCGCGCAGGTGAAAAAAACTGATAGGGGCGTTGTTGAGGGAATCGATGACACTGAGCTGGGGTACGTGCGTACCCGTGGACTGACTCATGGCAGATCTCCTTATGGGGGCTGGTATTGCGGCTCCAATAAGGATAACTGGCTGATGTGACAGCAGCGCGACGATTTCATGACATTTTTATGACCATTTACGCCCGCTCTATGCCGATTTCGCCGCCCTTCTGATATATCTCGCACGATGCAAAACCCCGATACTGACGAGTAGGCTGAGTAAAGTGACGGCCCACAGTGACTCCTGGACCAACGGTTGGCGTCTCCTGACCCGCGGGGTATCTGCTCGACCGCTGCCCTGGACACTTTCCTGACACGACACACCCAAGGGCAATCCTTCACGGATCTTGAGCTGGATATCTTTGTCTGCGCGACCGGCTGCGGGGACAACGGACGGTGTTCTCACAAACCCATACGCCCGATCTTCCCATTGCGACAACCGCCAGGGCCTCGTCATCGCTTCCTTTCGTTTACCCACCCAAGCGGGTCGGATGTGCCCTCTATGTGGATGGCGGCATGACGAACGACATACCGGGCGACTTGCTACCCAAGGACACGGGTGTACCCAACGGGCAAACCGCCGCAGTTGCACGCCAGTGAACCGACGCTATTCGCTTTGGCTTCGCTCAGCGTGCGCAATCTCCTGCGGGGACAGGAATACCTGGACCGCCATTCAGCGCCCTGGGTACGTTTCGTCTCGGTGGATACCGGGAATCTCAAGGTGCTGGATGCCCGAATGCCTCGCGCGACACGAGAGCGCCTCATGGAGCTTGGGCGATCTGGTATGGAGAGGCTTTTGCAGGATAACGCGGCGTAGGGAAGCCGGGAAAGGTAGACGGTCATTCCTTAACCAACTATCCTTGACCTCGTAATCTTCTGTGTACGAGACCGAGATGACCGTAGCCGAACCCATGCAGGTAGAGACCCTGGCGCAGCGGATTTACCGAATACGCGGGCAGCGCGTCATGCTCGATGCAGATCTCGCGGAACTCTATGGGGTCACCACCAAGCGGCTCAATGAGCAGGTCAAGCGCAATCCGGACCGCTTCCCGTTGGACTTCATGTTCCAACTTGACGATGAGGAGCATGCGGCTTTGAGGTCGCAAATTGCGACCTCAAACACCGGCCGCGGTGGCCGCCGGTATCTGCCCTACGCCTTTACCGAACATGGGGCCATCATGGCAGCCACTGTCCTGAACTCCGCTAAGGCCATCGAAATGAGTGTGTTCGTGGTACGAGCCTTCGTCCAGTTGCGTGAAATGCTGGCAACCCACCAGGAACTGGCCGAGAAACTGGACGCCCTGGAACGCACAGTATCCACCCACGATCAGGCCATCGCCGGCTTGATCAACGCTATTCGGGAACTGACCCGCACACCCTCGTCCCGGTCCCGCCCTATTGGCTTCACGGCAGACATCCATGGTGACGGGCAGTAGTTCACCGCAGGGCCGCCTTGTGGACGACAAGTCTGCCTCGACGGGTTCACCCCCCGATGTCCCGGCCAGTGTAATTCGGCTGCCCGGTTACGCGATACGCACCCTGCGGGAAACAGAGCACGATTACCATATACAGATCGAGACTATGGCACCAACGGCGTCCTGCCCAGAATGCCAGGGTGTCCAGTGCGTAGGTTATGGCCGATCAGAACTGCTGGTCCATGACCTGCCCATGCACGGGAAACGGGTGGGCCTCTATATTGATGCGCGGCGCTTCAAGTGCCGGGACTGCGGCAAGACCTTTATGGAATCGCTCCCTGCAGTGGACGGAAAGCGTCGCATGACGGAGCGACTGGCCCATTGGATAGGTCCTCGTTCGCTCAACCATACGTTTACCAGCGTCGCCGAAGAAATCGGCGTTACGGAAGGCACCATTCGCAACATCGCCCACGACTATATCGACGCGCTGGAGCAGGCTCACCACTTCGAGACCCCGGAATGGATGGGTATCGACGAAATCCATCTGTTGCGTCGCCCCCGCGCAGTGATCACCAATCTACGGCAAAACACCGCTATTGAGATGTTGCCGGATCGTGACAAACGCAGCATCTTGCGGTACCTCGCCGCGATGAAGCATAAGGACCGCATCCATACCGTCGCCATGGATATGTGGCGGCCCTACCGGGATGCCGTTCTGGAAGTGTTGCCCGATGCGTCCGTCGTGGTGGACAAGTTTCATGTCCTGCGCATGGCCAACCAGTCTATGGATGAACTCCGCCGCTCTCTGTCCCGGTCAAAAGATGCTGATCGCTTACGGCGGAAGGCCGCAGGGGTAAAGAAGGATGCTTATCTTTTCCGCAAGCGTGAAAAAGACCTGGATGACAGCGAGCGCATGATACTGGATGGATGGCTGCGGAGTATTCCTGAGTTGGGCGAAGCATGGCGCCTCAAAGAGGGTTTTTACGGCATCTACGATGCAACCACCAAAGAGGATGCTCGCCAACGGTACACTAACTGGGCGGCATCAGTTCCCCCCGCATGCCAGAGCGCCTTTCAACCCATTCTCACGGCTTGGAAGAACTGGGAACCTTACATCTTGGCCTACTTCGACCAGCAGGTGACCAATGCCTTCACCGAAAGCCTGAACAGTCTGATCCGAGTCATCAACCGCATGGGCCGGGGTTACAGCTTCGAGGTGCTGCGGGCGAGGATTCTGTTCACCCGTGGCACCCACAAGAAAACGATGCAGCGACCTAAATTTCGTCGGGAGCCATTGGAAACCTCCGCTTTTTACCACATGGGAATGGCTTTGCCCTTGGAGTCTGATGAAGACCAAACAGAAATCAACTATGGGGTGGATCTTCGGCTGCTCGCGGAGGCCCTGGATACCGGCGGAAATGACACCATACACAAATCGCCTCGCGATCTGTGATAGTCCGGTTGGGGACAAATACACAAGCATGGTCAGAAAAACCTGTGACCCGGTTGATGTCTCATACACAACAAATTACGAATACCCAGATGATACTCCCGCAAAACCAACAAGATAAACACGCCGTTTTAGCGTCAACCACGCTGGCCGTCCAATCGGCGAACGCAAACCTGACGGTGGTGCATGATCGCATCTTGCTCTATCATGAAACATCAAGATTCATCATGATGGAGATGGCTATGACGATTGCCGTCCGCGAAAAATTTTCCTCCCAGGCAGCACCTGAAGTGCTGGCCGCCCTGCGCCGGATCGCAGAAAGCCAGGGGCGCCAGTTCCAGGCGGTGCTCGATGAAGCTCTGCGCGACTACATCGACCGACAGCAGAAGGAGCGTCCCCGCCGGCATGTGATGGCTTCGTTCGCGTCCAGCCTCGACAAATTTGACAGCCTCTACCGCGAGTTGGCGAAATAAGCCGTGCCGCTTGATTACCTGACCGTGGCCGATGTGCTCGGCATGCACACGGTGCTGATGCAGCGTTACGGCGGAGCGACTGGGGTGCGCGATCCGGGGGCGCTGGAGGCCGCATTGTTCCGCCCGCAGACGGGTTACTACGACGACATCCTGGCCGAGGCCGCTGCGCTGCTGGAAAGTCTGGCGATCAATCACCCATTCGTTGACGGGAACAAGCGCATCGCCTTTGCGGCTGCCGACGTGTTCTTGCGCATCAATGGCTGGCGCTTGCGACGCGCGCCAACGCAGATCTACGCAGAGATGATGCAGATGCTCGAGTCAGGGTCGTTCGACATCGCCCACCTTGATCCCTGGCTGCGGGGATTTGCTAGCGCCGAGGGGACGTGAGTCGACTACACCGCGATGAGGCAAGCGCAGTCGCTGATGGCTCGCCGCGTGAGTCAAGAAAATGAACCGCCCAAGGAATCCAGAATGCCCGTCGAATCACTGCCCGAGTTCACCAAGGCCGCCCGCCAGCGCTGGGAATCAATCCCAGCAGAGATTCGCCAGCGACTGCTCGCCAACGTCTGGTGCGGGTGCTGCGGTCACGAAACAACGATTACCAATTTCGGCGGCTCCATCAAGGGCAGTGACTTGCTGCTGGTGGGCAAGTGCGCCGAATGCCACGGTGACGTGGCACGGGTAATCGAGGGCGCGTAGTACGGTCAGACATAAAAACCGCCACCACCTTGCGTTGTGCCCCCCAGTCTGTCGGCAGCGGGTTCCGTTGGAACCCACAGCAGGCTCATACAGGTGGGCTGCTGCCCGGCCAGGTTGGCCTGGATGATGGCGGGCTCCAGCATGGCCAAAGGGATGCAGATGGCCATCCACACGGCTGGCCACATAGCCCGCTCAAATATGGGGAACTCCTCGGGCAAAACATCGGTCCATGACTCTGGTTGCTGGATTTTCCCGGCGGCCGTCGTTTCTACAGTTCTACATTTTGGTGAATTTCAGGAGGATCACCATGAGGAACAATCCCTCTCGCCCTATAGGGAAACGTCAGGCGCTCATCTCCGCGAGCATCGCTGTTCTGGCTGCCGCTGCTGCGGCGCCTCTGGCCCATGCCTTTCCCTATGAAGGTACCTTGGCATCACAACGGTCACACACGTCCTTCGTGCATCTCTGGATCAATGGTCACTCCGTACCCGCTGCGGCGCAGAGCCGGGTCATTCACTTCCCGGGCGGGGTGATGCGGGTGCAGACGGTCACCTGGGGCCCGGGTGGGCCCAGCGGGCATTTGCAGGTCTACCGTGAAAACCTATCCCCGGCGCAAGCGCAGGCCATGGTCCGGCGCAGCCTGTGGCAAATGCAGGCGATGCAGGTGTCCATGGATCGGCAAATAGCTCAGATGCAGCGACTGATGCGCGTTTCTTTCGGTCCCTTCGCCATGCCGTCGTTCCGCTTGCCGGTACCCGTCACGCTGCTTTCGCTCCGCCCGGAAATGCCGTTTTCGGGGGCCATTCCTCGGGACTCGTTGAACCCGGGCGAAGGCTCCGGCGCGGCGCCATCCGTACCCATGACTCCCCTGCCGGGGCATCAGACCTTGCAGGTACACTGGGATCACCCCCATGCCCCTTCGCCAAAGATCCCGCTCTGACCAGGGGACAAAACCTTACACCCCACAGACCAGCCCGCGGTGTCTGAACACGGGCAGCAGACGATGGTGCTTTCTCTCGTCCTCTTGAACCAGGCGTCTGCCGGGAATCGGCTCCCTTTCGAGCCGGTTCAGCCCCACGTCACGGGGCACCTTATCCCGTATCCGGAGGAATCGAATCATGTTTGCGGCATCTTTGCCCCGATTCGCCAGGCCCCACCCGGCTCTCACCCTGACATTCTGGATCGGTCTCTTGGCAACGTCGGCCTGGGCGGCACCCTGGAAACCACCCGTTGAGACCGTCTACTGGCCCCGTTCCCTGGCGGGGTGTTCGCTCCAGAAATTACGGAAACTGGCCCATGCCGGAGATCCCTTAGCGGAAAACGCGTTGGGCAATCGGTATCTGCACGGCCAAGGCGTACAGCAGAACTGGAAAAAAGCCGCGGCCTGGTACCATAAGGCGGCACTGGCCGGGAACGCCCGAGGCGCGTTCAATCTTGCCTTTGCCTACAACTTCGGGGAGGGTGTGCCCCAGAATACCCACAAAGCCGTCTACTGGTGGCAGCAATCCGCAAAGGATCGCCACCGGCCTTCCTGATCGGGGTTGGGATACGTGCTGCACGGCTTTCGCATTTTCCTGAAGATATTCATTGTAATAGCCGTGGCCGCCTTGTGTGGGTTCTGGATCGGACACCAGGGGCATGTTCACGTCACGCGCTTATTCATACAACAACGGGCTGCACTGAAGGCCATCGCGGTTCCCCCTCACGTGACTGCCCACCGCCGCCGATCTCCAAACCCGGTAAACCACCTACTGTCAGCATGGGCGACTCCGTTACCCTATAACTGATAGTCATATCCAGTTTCTGACCCGTCGGACCAGAGGGGGAAATGTGTCAGGTAGCCTGTCCGACGGGGCGGGGAAAGTGTCAGACCAGGCGTCCGACACCATGTCGGACACTCTGTCCGACGCCTCTTTTTTCACCACACCTGACGCACCAGAGGTGCAGTTTTTAGACTCCGTCCAGGCGTCCTTGGGCCTTGGGCAATCTCCCAAACCTTTGCGGCTACGGACACCCGATGGACGGACCATCACGGGTTGCGTTCATTCCGCATTCCGTTACCATGTCTCCATGATCAAGACCTGCTGCGACAAGAAGACGAAAAAGCTAGCTGCTGGGGAACGGTCCAGGAAATCGCCGCCCGATATCCAGCGCAGCGCCAAGAAGCGCTTGGGCCGGATTCCCGCCACTTCCCCTTTGGAGGACTGCGCCTCCCTCCATCGCACTACCTGGAGGTTTTGCAGGGGGATCCGCAGGGCCAGTACAGCATCCGCATCAACGATCAATGGTAGATATGCTTCACTTGGAAAGAGGGCGATGCTTATCCAGTTGAAATCGTGGACCATCGCGAGTGAGGTGATATATGAATACGGAAGATCGAATCATCCTCATCCATCCCGGAAAACACCTGGCCGATTTTCTGGAGGAATTGGGCATTACACAGTATCGGCTAGCCAAGGATATCCAAGTACCTCCAGGAAGGATTCATGAGATTATCCAAGGAAAACGCGGCATCAGCGCGGATACGGCGCTGTGTCTCGCACGGTACTTCGATACCAGCCCAGATTACTGGATGAACCTGCAAAGCCACTATGATCTGGAGATGGCGGAGCAATCTGTGGGCGCACGAATTCGACAGGCGATACAACCCCAAATACTTGGTCAGTCCTATTCCAGCCCTGTTTCCCCTTCCTAGTTTTCCGATCACACGGACGATACTATCCTCATGTCGACCAATGATATCAAGTGAGCAATCAGCAACCGGAGAATGTGACCTCCTGTAATGAGCATTTCGATCTCTATGCTTTTTCCCATCGCGCACCCGTCAAATTAGCGCTGGTGATGAAACATATCCCACTGTCGGCGACGGACGCTTTTGCGTGGACGCGCCCGTCGAGGAACTGATCGGTCTTGTCACACCATGCATAGCGTCTTGCGGGCGGGAGCAGCGTTTTTATCTTGCCTATCGCAACGTGGAGAACCGGGTATGAGCATTTCTGGTTGGATCACCAGTACTAATGGCATCTACACGAAGGACGGCAAAGGACGGAAATAATTACATGGAAAACGTCTTCAACTTCCGCGAACAACTTATTCAGGAGTATAGCTCCTTTTCCCGCAGTTTTGCGCGCATTGACGCCGCAGACATCCGGGAAACGGTGCAGCGTGAATATGACAAGGGCCGCTACTGGCCGGAACCCCTCATCCAGATCAACCCCAACTACAGGCGCGGAAATACCGTCCAGGAACTTGTCGAAGAAGGGCTTCTGCATCGGGCCTGCGCCGAGATCTTTCAGGTTGACAAAGCAGAAGGACGTCCGCAACCGCTTCAATTGTACATACATCAGGAGCAGGCCCTGGCCAAAGGTCGACAGCGGCAAAGCTACGTGGTCACGACGGGTACCGGTTCGGGCAAATCCCTCTCCTTCTTCCTTCCGGTCATCGACAGTATCCTGAAAGAAAAGGAGACCGATGGCGACGGCATTCAGCGTACCCGCGCCATCGTCATCTATCCCATGAACGCGCTGGCCAACAGCCAATTGGAAGAACTCCACAAATTCCTGTACGGCTATGCCGCCGACCAGCAGCCCTTCACCGTCGCCCGTTACACAGGACAAGAATCATCTGCTGAACGCAAAAACATAGCGGAAAACCCGCCCGACATTCTCCTGACCAACTTCATGATGCTGGAGCTCATCCTCACCCGTTTTGACGAAGATGACCGCCGCGTCGTCGAGCATTGCCAGGGGCTGGAGTTTTTGATTCTCGACGAACTGCACACCTATCG
>JAKAVW010000115.1 GCA_021827445.1 Pseudomonadota bacterium | reverse complement strand
ATTCTGGTCATGGCGCCGCAACTGGATCGTCGCCTGTGGGTGTTGGACACCATCATCACCCTGGCGCCGCTGTTGGGCCTCTTCGGCACCATCATCGGGATGTTTCACGCCTTCTCCGTATTGGCCGCGCCAGGGCACGCCCCGACGGCGGTGACGGGCGGGGTGGCGGATGCCCTGGTCGCCACCGCCACCGGCCTCTTCATCGCCATGACCGGCTTGATGGCTTTCAACGCCTTCAATAATCAGGTGCGGCAGATTCTGCTGCAGTTGGATTCGGTGAAAACCATGTTACTCAATCGCATGGACGGACACCCGATCACCGACGGCGAGGGGAATATCCAGATGGCGGCCCCGAAGATGGCGTCAGCCGTGGCGAGGGCTGGCTGATGGAACGGCGCTACTTCGAGCCGAGGAAGGGCCGGGTCGAGATCATCCCGATGATCGACATCATGCTCTTTCTGCTGGTGTTTTTCATCATGATCACCATTCAGATGATTCCGGACAAGGGGCTGAACCTCCAACTCCCGGCATCCAGTCAGGCGAAACTGCTGCCGCACCCGCATTACACCATCGATATCGAGAAAGATGGCACGGTGAATGTGAAAGGCCATCACTATGCTTTGGCCGCATTGCAAAAAATGCTGGCGAGCGACGGGAACCCGGGCAAGACCCAGATCACCATAGCGGCCGATAAGGCCGTACCGTTTCAAGACTTCGTTCACGTCATGGATGCCTGCCAGAAGGCAGGGGTCAGTAACATTGGTATCGCCGCAAAACCCCACTGAAATAAAGGAGAGTATGAGATGTACAAGAAACTGCCGTTAAAACCGCTGCTGGTGGCTATTGCCGCCACGGGCGCACTGAACATTACCGTCATGGCCGCGGCCCAAGCCGGGGTCACCGCGCCAACCACCTCTGCTCCTACTCATCGCATAATCAATGTGGGGCGAGTGTCTGCCGGACTGGCATTGAATACCCTGGATAAAGTGCCCACCAAAAAGGAAGTCTTCGAGTCCACCCAATCCGTCAAGGTGATCGGTAAGAAACAAATGGAGACCGCCGGACCGGCAGGCGGTGCTGGTCAGGCACTGGCGGTCGCTCCTGGCGTGAATACGCAAACCGACTCGCCGGCCGGAGGCTCTAGAACGACGATCAGTATTAACGGCATGAAGACCGGATGGAGCAATATCGCTGGCAATGCCAACGACGGCACGGTCATGGTCACTTTTGATGGCGTTCCCATGGTCGACCCAGCCTATGGCGTGTGGGGCTCTCCAGAGGTGCCACAGATGTCCATGATCAAGGGCATTGCCGTCACGTATGGCCCTGGGTATCCGGTAAACCGCTGGTTCAACAATATCGGAGGATCCATCAACTTTCTTCCTTTGCAGCCCACCGCCAAAGCGGGCGCGAGTATCGGGGGGGTTTACGGCAGCTTCAATACGCGTGGCGTCCACTTTAATGTGCGCACCGGCAATATTGATGGCTGGTCGGCCATTCTCGCGGGAGGCATGACGAGCGCCGGCAATTACTTGACCGGGTATGGTTTTAATAATCCCAGCAATAATTACGCCTATTATGCGAAAGTCATCAAAAAATTCCATGGTGGTCATTTCAGTTTTGGTGCATACGCCGCCAGAGGGGTTGCCTATCGACCAACGGGTATCCCCGTTTCGCCCAATTCCAATGTCACCGTTAACGGGATTAACGCCAACGGGAACCCAAATCCTGGACCCATTTATAGTCAGCAAACTACCGGATTTTATACCACGTTGCCTTATTCTATGTACTGGAAGGAGGCGTTCAATACCAGCTATATTCTGTACTCGAAATTTTATGACCACTTGTCACGCAACCTAACCCTGCACAATCTGTTATGGTACCGTCATGGTTCGCGCGAGCACCTGCACTATAACTACTATACTGGTGGGTATAGTAATGTTGCCTTGAACCAATACTACCTGGCAAAGTCGGATACCTATGGCGACAAACTGTACTTTACCGAACATTTGCCGTGGAATACCGTTTCGTTTGGGGGCTATTTTCTCAACAACAAATACAATTCACTCCTCGAGTTTTACAATCCTACACAGGCCGGCCTCATAAATGGGGCACCGGCATATGGCAGTCTTGCAGTACCCAATGGGGACTCTCATAGCTCCTACATGTATATGACCGACCTGGCAGCTTTTATTCAGGATGACATACAACCCGTCAGCAATGTGCGCATCACCCCAGGGTTGCGGGTAGTGACGTTCAACACCAATTTTGTCAACAATGAAGCGGCCCAGTTCCCCCTCAACGGGTATAACAATGGCGTTAATTCATATGGTACCAGCGGGGATCGTCAGCCTAATTCCTCCACCAACTTCACGGACGTGGAACCATCGATCGGCGCCAATTGGCAAATCACCCCGAACGTCGCGGTTTATGCCAACTACTCCACCGCATATAAAGCGCCGGCCGGGGCGACCGGGACCTATGCGCATATGCTGGCGTCTTCACTGAAGCCGCAATCCTCGTCGCAGTATCAGTTCGGCGTCAAAGCCTATGTGCCCCATGACGGGCTCCTCAACCGGGCTTCGTTCGGCGCCAATTATTATCACTTGAATGACACCAACGAGATCATCCCCATCCCCGTGGTAAGCCATCTGTATAGTGAGTTCGCATCAGGATCGTCGACATTTAGCGGGGTGAACCTGTATTTCGAAGATGACCCATTGTATAATATACATATTTTCTCTAACCTCAGTTTTGAAAAGGCCGTGTATTCGAATTATGTGAATCCGCATGGGGTTTCCTATGATGGGATGCCGGTATCCGATGTCCCTGCCCAGACGGCGAACATTGGCGCTTATTACCAATGGTACCATGCCGGAGTGGTTTATGAGCCACGAATCTGGTGGCAATACACTGGTGCCCAGAATATCTACAACAACAATACCGGAGCACCAACCAACCAGAAGTTACCTGCTTTTGGCATTTGGAACGCGGCGTTGAGAGTGAATGTTGGGCATCAATATCTGTTTGCTGGCTTGCACAAGTTGTCAGTGAACGTGGATGTGTTGAACTTGCTTAACAAGCAATATAACAGCTATCAATACATCTCCGGTGGTGGTTATTATGGGGTGGCCGGCCAGATGTTGGCGGATCCGGGTATGCCCCGGGCGGTTTATGTCAGTCTTGAAGGGCATTTTGCGTAGACACCGCGCGCCATTACGGCCAGGTATGATTTTCATGCCTGGCCGTGCTTCCTGCTGATATTTGTAGAATGCTATCCAATACCTGACGATTACCCCACCTCCCTGCTCAAGGTCAGCGGTCCTGAGCAGTTGAAGCAGGAGTGGATCGCCAGCAAGGGGGTCAAAAGCTACGACCACTTTATGGCCTACTTACATCACTATGCCCAAGTCCATGGGGCGACCATCGCCAGCTATGAAGCCAATGAAGGAAAACTCCATTGAACAAACAGTGCAAAGCCACGCCCGGCCTATGCAAGGACATTGAGAACGTATGAATGCAGCTACCCTCTCCTCCCCGGTTCAGTCCCAGAAGTTCAAGAAGGATCACTTCGGACGGGCGCTGCTGATGGCACCACCACGATTTCCTTTCGCCTGACGCCGTCAGGTCATCTGCTTTCTGCGCAGGTTGCCCAGAGCAGCGGTATTGGCGCCATCAACCGCGCCGCCCTGAAAACCGTGGAAGACACCAGCTTCCCACCCTTTACCAAGAAGATGCCCAAACATCCCATGACGTTCGATGTGTCGGTGCATCTTTCCGCGCATAGCGGTTAATTATTATGTTATGGCCAAGAACGCGGCAGCCATCCTAACGTCATAAAAACGTCATGCCAGGTTCACAGTAACGTCACAGAGCCATGTTATCATGGCTTCGGAATTGCAATATGCGATTCTTTCTTATCCTCCTCATTGAGCCCGCATTGTGCGGGCTTTTCTTTACACCACAATACGTCTATTTCTGCGTAAACAGGCCATAGGGGTTCACAAAACTGTCACATGGCAGTGGTATCCTGTCGGCAGGGCGACGTGGCCCTGCACGGGAGATCGGATATGGAATTCAACGCATTACAAAACCTAGTGATGCAGCACTATGAAGGAGGTGGTTTCGTGGCGCTGAAAAGCCTGGAAGAAGTCAAAGACCACAGCAATGAACCGCTGCTGCTTTTTTTATTACAAGAATCGGAGACAGCCACAGATGCAGAAGAGCTGAGGGGCCGCCTGGAGGATTCTATCGACCAGTTGCAGGACATCATCGATGCGCTGGAGGCCCACCTAAACCCGCAGTGCTGATCATGAAAATTGGTGGACAGGGCTTGGCATCACAGAGGCAGATTTTCACCGCAACCCTGGATACTTTTGCACGCTGTTTAACAATCGATCAGAGCGTACCCCGGAGGGAGTATCGTCATGGCGTTGAACTATGTATCCGACATTCAGGATGAATAATCGTGTCTGAAATCACCAGTGAACGGCTTTGCCGAAGTATTTTCATTTCCGATATTCACCTGGGCACTCGTGGTTGTCAGGCCGATGCCCTGCTGGAATTCCTTCGCCATTACCAAGCCCAACACCTATATCTGATCGGCGACATTATCGATCTCTGGCAACTCAAAAGGCGCTGGTACTGGCCCACCGCGCACAACACGGTGGTTCAGAAGATCCTCCGGCAGGCGCGCGCCGGGGTGCAGGTCACCTATGTGCAGGGTAATCACGATCCGGTCCTGGCGATTTTGTCCAAGTTGATTCCGCTGGATCAGGACGGTCTGTTTCTGGGGGGTATCCAGCTTGTCGATCAGTGTCTGCATGTGACCGCCGATGGTCGACGGCTGTGGGTGACGCATGGCGATCAGTTCGATATCACCATGCGCTATGCGCAGTGGCTCACCCGCCTCGGTGACCAAGGCTATACACTCTTGCTCTTCATCAACCGTCAGCATCAGCGGCTGAACCGCCTCTTTGGCTGGCACAGTCGCTGGTCCCTCAGTGCCTCCCTCAAACGCCACATCAAAAAAGCCGTACAGTACATCGGTGATTACGAACAGGTCCTAGCGCTGACCTGCCGCAGAGAGGGTTACGATGGGGTGGTCTGCGGACATATCCACCATGCTGAAATCAAGGCGATGGAGGGTGTCATGTACTACAACGATGGGGACTGGGTGGAAAGCTGCACGGCACTCATTGAGTATCTGGACGGTCATCTGGGACTGGTGCGATGGGGGACGGAAGTGTTGCCCGAGGGATCCGAAGCAGACCTACCGCCCGCGACGGCAACAGCGTAAAAAGCCTGCAGACGTTCAGCCATAGCCGGTTCGGCCCATTGGGTGGCCAGTTGTCTGGCTTCCTGCGCCATCCGCGCGCGCAGCATGTCGTCGGACAAAATGCCGGCACAGACTGCGGCGAAAGCAGACGCTTGGGCCGGTGCGGATCGGGTGCCGCGGCCACTGGTCACAAAGTCCGCCGCACCCATGGCCGCAATGGCGACAAGGGGTAGTCCCGCCGCCAGGGCTTCGAGCAATACCATGCCCTGCGTCTCGGTTTCCGAGGCGAACACCAGGAGATCGGCGGCGGCATAGGCATCTCGCAAGGCGGTGTCGTGATCCAGATAACCAAGAAAGCGGACGTGCGCCGTCAGGTCCTTTTCGACGACCTGCTGTTCCAAGGATTCCCGGAAAGGGCCGTCGCCGGCCAGCAACAAGAGAATGTCCGGAAAAATCGCGCGCAGGTATCCGACCACCTCCACCAACATGGCGATGTTCTTTTCGGGGGCGATCCGCCCGACATAAAGCAGCACCAACTGGTCTGCCGCGATGCCGTGGCGACCGCGAAAAGCGGACCGGTCCCCCGCCGTCTGCGTGGTCAGATCAATGCCGGTAGGGATAACCCGGACCGGGGTATTGACGCCGTAGCCCCAGAGCACAATCGCCATGACCATGGAGGGCACGATCACGCCGTCCACCGCCTGGCACTGCTGACGTGAGGGGATCCGGGCCAAGGTCCGTCGCAGGATTTTGGGTATGCCCGCATGATAGTGACCGATGTAGGCCTCAAAATAGGTGTGGTAAGAACTCAGGACCGGTATCCCCAGCCTACGGGCGAGATGGATGCCCATGTAATGGGCGGCAAAGGGGGTTTGGATATGCAGCAGGTCATAGCAATGGGAGGCCAGCTCACGCGTCATGTGCAGGAGCGCCCAGGGCCACATCAATCGCTCTTCGGGATAAAAACCCGTTTTCCAGGCCGGCACACGCATGATGCCGGAATCATCGCTCGGCATGGAAGATCCATAATCAGGCACCAGCAGATCCACCGTGTGTCCGAGTTCCTGCAGCCCGCTACGAAAGCTGCGAATCGAGGTGGCGACGCCGCTGATGCGGGGGAAATAGGTATCGGAGAGCATCAGTATGCGCATCGGTGCGTCCTTGCGGAAGTGATTCAAGCGTCATCACGGCGGAGAAAGGTTGGGTCCTAGCTGTTCGCGATAGGCGGTTTCGAGCACGTCGAAACTGCGCGCCCAACTCTGGGATTCGGCCCGCAGGCGACCAGCCGCACCGAACTTATGGCGGAGACCGGAATCCTTGCAGAGGAGTTGTAACATAGCGGTCCAGTCACTGCCCGGAGGCAGGAGCAATCCATGAACAGCGTCATCCACCTGTTCGTTCACCCCGGGGCAATCGTAAGCGAGGATCGGCAGGCCGCTGGCTTCAGCTTCGAGCACCACATTCCCGAAGGTTTCGCTGCAGGAGGGGAAGCAGAACAGATCGGCACTGGCATACCAGCGCGCCAGATCTATGCCCTGCTGCATGCCGACACAGAGAATGCCTTCATGGGAGAGGCGGCTGAACCCTGGGCGCAAGGGACCGTCGCCCACCAGCACGAGTACCGTCGTGAGACAGCTCCTGCGCAACGCGCGAAAGGCGGTGATGAGCGGGGTGAGATTCTTTTCGGGAGCCAGTCGCCCCACGTATAGCAGGAGTCGGCCCTCCGGCCCCAGGCCCAAGCTTTCCCGCAGCGTATCGTCCCGCCATTGGGGATGGAAACGCACGGTATCCACGCCCCTGCCCCAACGGCGCAATTGCTGAAATCCTTGCGCCTGCAGGCGATCCAAGGTGTGCTGGCTGGGAACCAGCGTGAGTTTGCCCGCATTATGGAAGGCGCGCAGATAAGTTCTCGCCCCGCGACCCAGCAGGGGTAGCCCGTAATGGGCGGCATACTGATCAAAATTAGTATGGAAGCTGGTTACCGCAGGAATGTGCAAACGCCGTGCGGCGATGAGTGCGGCGAGTCCCAAAGGACCTTCCGTGGCGACATGGACGATCTCGCTGCCCCAACCCTGCAGCCAGCGCTGAAGGGTGGTAGGGGTGGCACACCCGAGGCGCACCTGGCGGTAGAAAAAGAGGGGCAGTGCGGACATGAGACCCGGACTCGGGGATTCCTCCGCCTGTCGTGGACGGATGAGGGTGATGTCGTGGCCGCGGGCGCGCAGGTCATCGACAGCGCGCCCCAGGGTGATGGCCACCCCATTGATCTCGGGTGGGTAGGTCTCCGTGACCAGGGTGATCCGCATCACCGTTTCCGTCATGTGCCACCGGTCCCGGGCGGGAACCGGATAGCCGCGATCCGCGTACCTACCAGGACCGCCAGCAGAACCGCCATACTGAGGAGTTCCCGCCAGTCCATGCGGTGGCTATACAAACCGATGAAGACTTCGCGCAGCAAAAAGGTGATTCCGACATCCGCCAGCACCTGCAGGCGGATCCGGTGAAATTCCAGGTAGTCGGTAAAGGTGCGAAACAACTCGATCAGGATAAAGACCGACAGGACATTGATCACGAGCTCCCGGCCCAGACGTTTGGCGAGTTCATGGGAGGGGAAAGGGGTCGCCGTCGAGTTCAGGGTGGTGATCGCCGACACAAAATCGTCCACGAGACCCACGACGGCGCCCAGCAGGGTGAGCAGCATGATCAGGAGCAACACAATGACGACCAGATCCAGTACCTGCCCATACCAGCGCAAGGTATGCCCCCTAAGCCACTGCGAAAAAGGTTTCTTTCCCATGGACGGGCGCGGTTGAGCGTTGCCGCCCTACTGCTCTGCGGCAAGCCCTTCCCGGTCTATGTCCTGTTCGGCGGCGAACCAACAGGCTTCCGCCTGGTCGGCCAGAAATCCTTTATGTTCCGCCAGAAAATAGGCGGCCTCGGCGATCCGGTGATGCCGTAACTCGGGGTCACTCACCATCGGTGCTGCTACGGAAGTAGACGTTTCGGGGAGCGGGATGGGACTGAACGGGACTTGTTCATGGGTATCCGGTGTTTCGTGTATGGAGGTCATGGCACTCTCCTGAATATCCGTGGAATGGGCGACACCAAAGTGTCACCGTGAATCATACAGAACGATTGTGACAGTTTGATGAACCCATCTTCGCACCGCGCATCCATCGGCTTCCTCCTGGTAAGCGGAAGTGTCCATTACATCATCGTTAGATGTGTTTTAATTGCTATACATTCACACTTTGTAACAAATTTCAGTTGCATCGCAGGTAAAAACTAGATATCCAATGCACTATAGGGCACTTCGAATAACAAAAATTGTTCAGTTTGAGATAGAGATGTTCCACCCTTGCCATTCTCAGGCGATTTTTACAAACTATCCCTACTTTATCTGCGTATTTCCAGTATTTTTAGCCTTTTTCGTGGGCTTTGGACGGATTGATCCCTACCTGGCCACCGATTGCTGCATCAAGCAGGT
>JAKAVW010000114.1 GCA_021827445.1 Pseudomonadota bacterium | reverse complement strand
CCTGCTCTTCGCCGGAGCGGCGGCGGCCGTCACCCTCCTCAATGCCGTCATCGGCGGCGCTACCGCCATCTCGCCAATAATTCTCGCCGGCTTCCAGACCGTTTTGACCTGGGATGCCTGGCCCGCTGTGCTGCTCACTCTTTGGCTGGGGCTGATGTTATTACCCCAAGCCGGGGATTCCGAAAGTAAGGAACAGGGTGGTTTGAGGGCGTGGCGACGGTCGATGCTCCCCTTCGCCGTGGGGGTAATGATCTACGCCATCTGCGAAGGCAGTTTTGGTAGTTGGGCGAATGTGCTGGTCAGTGTTGACCGTCAGTTGCCTGCGGCTACGGGTGCGCTCGCCCTGTCGCTGTTCTGGGGTGGGATGACCATCGCCCGCTTTGGCCTCGGCGCCATTCCGGACCATCTGATCCATCGTCGCATCGCTTATCTGCTGGCACCGCTGGGGATGGCCGCCTGTTTCCTCATCATCCCGCACCTGCAGGCGGCGGGGCTGCTCATCGCTTTCACGGCTGCCGGAGTCGCCTGCGGTATCTACTATCCCTACAGCATGGCCTATGGCATTGCCGCGCACCCGCAAGAAGGCACGCAAATGGCCGGCTTACTGGTCGGCGCCCTCATGGTTGGCGAAGGCATTGGTTCTTTCGGCCTCGGCCCGCTGCAACAATTGATTTCGCTGGGTCATATCTATACTTTGTCAGCGCTCTGGACCCTGCCCCTGCTCTGGCTGGCCTGGTGGAATAGCGGGGTACCCAAAAAGGCGGCTTGATGCGCGTGGTGGCTCGCCACGATTGCGCTTCACCCTGTTTATCCAGCTCTTCCGGTAGTCAATTCCGCGGCCGGGATCGGCTATGGCGCCGCCTCCGGCACCGCATTCAGATTTTCCACATAATCTCTCATCACCTGATCTGCCACTGTCGTGCGCAATGCCACAAGAAGGATAACCAGACTAAATACAGCAAGTATCGCCATATCCCAGAAAAAAGGTAAAAGGCCTCTGCCGCCGAGATTTTGCGGACCGAGGTAGCTGCAGATCCATAGACCCGCAAAATAGGGTAACACCCACCACGCATAGCGCCATCCCAAGCTTTGTGCACGGCGCTCTTTGGCGAGGAAGTAATGGTAAACCAAAAAAACCACCATCAGGATGCCCAGGGCGATAAAGGTAAAGCTCAGGGTGTCGAGCCCGGCCCAGAAGATAATCCAATTAGCCACCACAAAGGCTGCCGGGGCGAGAATCTCTGCGCCGCGGAGACGAAAGGGACGCACGGCATCGGGCATGGCGCGACGCAATTGCAAGAGTACGATCGGCCCCAGACTATAGGAAAGCACCGTCACCGAAGAAATGTATCCCACCAGCTTTTGCCAGGAAGGAAAAGGGAAGAAAAAGAGCGCACCAACGGCATACACAGCCAGCAAAGCGATCCAGGGTACGCCACTGCCGTTAATCCGCGCCAGCCCTCGCGGTGCGCTGCCCATTTCCCCTACCGCCATGGTAATACGCGCCGATGAAGTGGTGTAAATGAAGGCTGTACCCGCTGGCGACACCAGAGCATCCACATAAAGGATGACACCCCACCAGGCGGCGCCCACGGCTGCGGCCAATGCCGCAAAGGGTCCAGTGAGCCCAGTAAAAGCCAGGTGTGACCATCCCCCATGCGCCAGATCAGCAGGATTCACCGCCATCAGAAACGCAAATTGCAACCCCTCATACAGCATGGTGCCAATCAGCACCGAACCGATAACCGCTATGGGAATACTGCGCCCCGGATTCCGACTCTCTCCCGCCAGATCGATCGCCTGCCGGAATCCGAAAAAAGAAAAAATAATCCCAGCGCTGGCCACGGCAGTGAACATGCCCTCCAGATCCCCCTGGGAATGATGCAATTGCAGGTTCTCGGGATGCCAGGAAAAGCCCAACAAGACGAAGATAGTGGCAGCCGGAATAATCAGCTTCCACCAGGTCGCAGCACTATTAAGCAACAGCACCCAGCGAATCACCAGAAAATTGAGCAAGACAAAAACACCCAGCAGCAAAATAGCGACGACAAAACCCCGACCACTGAGCACGCCCGCTTCACCAGCGAGAAAACCCGGCAGATAATTATTTGCGTAAGTGAGCACCGCCGTCACTTCGACCGGCGCGATGGAGACGTAGGAAAAAAACAGAATCCAACTCCAGATGCGACCTAACAACGGCCCGTTGCCCAGATGACTGATATGGACAATAGAACCGCTGCGCGGAATCATTGGCCCCAATTCGGCGTACACCAGCGCCAACAATAAGATAGCCACCGCCCCCACCGCCCAGGACCCCAGACTCAAGGGCCCCGCCTGCTGCGCCGCATGCAGCGGCCCAAACAGCCAGCCGGAACCCACTATGGCCCCCAGGCTCGCATAAAGCAGCCCAATCGTCCCCCCCTCCCGCCGCAAATGGCCTGCCGCCATGACATAACTCCCTACTTGAATGGTCTGTGTAAATACCCGTTCTAAGGGGAGTGTAATGCAATCCTGCAGATCGCCCAATGGCATCACGTTTGTTGTGTCGGCCTTGCCCATGGTACAACTGAAACATATTGAACCAATAAACGCTGCTTACCTGGCAAAGGAGAAACGGAGATTGGCAGCTCGCAAAAAAAAGCAAGCCAAATCCGGGCGTGGTCGGTGGGTGAGCTTCGGCATCCTGGCAGTCTTGCTCGCCGCCGTTGCCGTGGGTATTGCCCTTGATCTGCCGGTTCACCTGCGCAGAATCAGCCCGCCAGCGGTGACACCGAACCCGGCAACACCAACGCCGGTCCGACGCGACATCGATCTTGGGTCTTATGGCGTCACCATCACAGACCACGCGGGAAAAATCAAAGCCCTCACTATTCACCCAGTGGCGATCATGCAGGGCAATGGCCTCTGGCAGGACCTTCACCCTCTACAGAGACAGCTTGACGCACGTATCGCCAACCCCTTCATGGCTTTTCCGGATTTGGCCAGTGTCACCACTTCCACCACCGCCAAGGCTGCACTGGAGCAACAAATTCTGCAAAACATTGCACCGTTGCTGCGCGATGCGGAATCAGGCTGGAAAATCATCGGGATACAGTTGCACCCAGCGCTGCAATCCCTACCCCCCGGAGATTCATGACGAGGCAAAGGGGTTAAAATGAAATATTTAGGCCGCCTGAATCCCCACGATCCATTTTATGCGTATCTGAAAGGGCAGATATTTCCACAATTACGCACAGGACAGCACCTCCATCAGTTTCGGGTATTCCAGTTTCCGGCATCTAATGAGGTTTTTCTCTACGAGGAAACCCATTCACAGCAGAAAGTCATCGGTAAATTTTTCAACCGAATGGGGAAAGATCCACAACAGACTTGGGAGCGGGCCCATAACGAATGGCAGCATATGCATATGTTGCGCGACTTAGGCCTCAAAATCGAGCGATTGTATATTCCGCAACCCCTGGGGATTTCACGGGATATGAACAGCGTCCTCATCGAGGAATACTGTCCTGGGCAATCGCTCTCCAGCGTCATTGAAGAGAGCATTGAACGCAATGACGCCAAGTTATTATATGCACGCCTGACGGACCTTGCCTATTTCCTTGCCAAATTACATAACTGGACTGCGCGCTCTGAAACAGTGCGTTTTGATGCTCACTTTGCTTATTTCGACAAGATCATGGAGCGCTTGCAAAGACGCCACCGGATATCTGCCCGTCAGACCAGCGAACTTTATCATTACCGGGAGCGCTGGCAGCAGATGGGCAGCATGTGGGCAGACCGGCAAGTCCTGATCCATGGCGATGCCACGCCCTCCAATTTTCTCTTCGCAACCCATCGGCGCACCATCGCCATCGATCTGGAACGTATGCAGTTTGCCGATCGCGCGTATGATCTCGGCATGATTGCCGGGGAAATAAAACATCATTTCATGCGCACTACCCATCATGGGGAGCAGGCCGAACCCTTTATCGGGCATTTTCTCTGGGAATACAGCACCCATTTTCCGGATCGCTATGCAGCTTTTGCATCAATTACTGAGCGAATTCCCTTTTATATGGGCATGACCCTGTTACGCATCGCCCGTAATTCCTGGCTTGACTGGCGCTACAGCCAAGCTCTGGTCCACGAAGCCATTCACATTCTGCGGAGGTAACACCATGTCCATACGCGCCGTCTGCTTAGATCTTTATGGCACCATGATCAACATTGAAACCAATGAGGAAATGGAAGAGATTTATCGGGGCATTTCCCATTATCTCACGTATCACCGGGTCTTTATGAACCGGCGAGAGGTCCGGGAACGCTACTTCGCTATCATGAAAGAGAGAAAACGCCAATCCGCTGAACGATATCCGGAAATAGACGTCGAGGCGATCTGGCACACCTTGCTCACCCAGGAGAACAGCAAACCTGTCAAAGGCCGGGAAAGACTGGCGAAAGAGTTGGCACGCCTGCACCGTGGCCTCTCCCGCACCCGCCTGGAGCGTTACGATGGCATTAAGCGCACGCTGAAAAGCCTGCAGGAAACCTACCAACTGGCCACCATTTCTGACGCGCAACGCTGCTTCGCCCTCCCCGAAATGCGCGCGCTGGGTATTAAGAAATATTTTGATATACGAATTATTTCCAGTGACTACGGTTATCGCAAACCAGACACCCGATTATTTGCCATGGCCGCGGAGCAATTGGAAGTGGCTCCCCATGAAGCCATTTATGTCGGCAATGACATGTATCGGGATATTTATGGCGCACAACAGGCGGGGATGAAAACCATCTTTGTGGACTCCAATCAGGGCAGCAAGTCTTATAACGACGTAGCACCCGATTACTTTGCCAAAGATTTTTATCAGGTTCTGGATGGCGTCGGATTTCTGGCACAGAAGCATGGGGATGACTGATCAAGGTTTTGCCTGCGCCGCAAAAGCGCGTGATCCACACCAACTGTCTAGTTTTCGGGATCGCAAAAACAATAACCAATACCCTGTTACTGAGGACGCACTTCGTCCAGTTCCGGCGCGTCGACACACTCCAGTTCCGCAGCGTGTTCGAAACTGGCTTTACATTCTAACCTGCTGGCCCATTGAGGGTCTTGGGGGTGTCTCACGGACATTTATGAGGTGTCATCATGGAATAGTTGCACAAACTGCAACCCGCTAAAAGATCATTGGTCGAGAACCCATGATATATTATGTGATCTACGCTACAATACGGGGAATCTTTTGTCACTATAGAGGGCAGAGGGGGTTATGCACACCGTCCTATTCCTCCGAACTGACCAGGGAGCCAAGAGATTTTCCGTATCGCGTTGCGTTGGAAGAATGCTTAGTAAGGGCGTGATTGCTCATGTTTATCGCGCATTAGCGGTGTGGATCTGGCACGACGGTCACCGCCATTCTACAGACCTTCGTCGTCAGCATACATGATGGCTCAGATGGACGTAGAGGCTGAAACTTGGCAGACGACTATCCGGTTATTACTCCTTACCCAGATGCGTTGTGATCCCTATGGTTGTTTTTCACCTTTCATGAACAGTATGCAGGAACGATGATACCGGAAACTGCCATTCTCTATCTCTTTGTGGCGGCCTCATTGCTATCGGTACTGGCAAACCGCTTTCGCATACCCTATACCGTGGCGTTGGTACTGGGCGGTCTTATATTGGGGGCGTTGCATCTGTTTCAGGCGCCGGTGCTGACCCATGATCTGGTATTCACCCTCTTCCTGCCTGGACTGATTTTTGAATCGGCCTATCACCTCTCTTTCAGCGCCCTGTGGCGTGACCGTCTGGCCATATTTGGCCTGGCGGTGCCCGGGGTGCTTATTTCCATGATCGTGACTGCCTTCGTCTTTCTCTGGAGCAGCCAATACCTGCCCGGTTTAAATACAGTCATGCCCGTCAGCATCGCACTGATATTCGGCGCTGCGGTGGCAGCCACCGACCCGATTTCTGTGGTCTCCATGTTTCGCAAACTGCAAGCACCGGCACGGCTGACTTTTATAGTAGAGAGTGAAAGTCTGCTCAACGACGGTACAGCTATCGTCTTTTTTACCCTTTTCCTTGCACTGGCAGAGGGCAAAATGGTATCTGTTTCGGCACTGGGCATTCAGTTTTTCGCCGTGGTCGGTGGTGGCGCACTGGTGGGCATAGTCATCGGCTGGCTGAGTTCCGAAATTATCAAGCGGGTCAATGATGGCATGGTCGAAATCACCATCACCATTCTCGCGGCTTATGGCAGTTTTCTCGCAGCGATGCAGATGGATTACTCCGGCGTCATTAGCACCGTCGTCGCCGGGCTGATCTGTGGCAATTACGGGGCCAAACGAGGAATGACGGCATCCGTCAAAATGGCGGTCGACACCTTCTGGGAATATATCGGTTTTGCCCTGAATTCACTCATCTTTCTGCTCGTCGGCTTCACTATCCACCTGCCTGACCTGCTCAGTATCTGGCCCTTGATTCTGGCCGCTTATGTGGCAGTCACTATTGCCAGAGCCGCAGTCATTTACGGGATGAGCGGATTATTGAGCCGCACGCGGGCTAAAATACCTGCCGCCTGGAATTTTGTGCTGGTTTTGGGCGGGATACGCGGGGCACTGTCCATGGTACTGGCCCTGAGTCTTCCCCACAATTTCCCGCATCGTGCGCTGCTGATCAACCTTGTCTTCGGTGTCGTATTACTGACCATTCTCATTCAGGGACTGAGTATTTCGCCTCTGGCACGGATCCTCAAAATACTGGGCGGTAGTCAGGCCTCTCAGGATTTTGAAATGCAACGGATGCGCGTCGTCCTGGCGCAAGTCGGCAATCACGAGATTGGGCGACTACGGCAGGAAGGATTGCGGGACGGACACGCGCTGGACGTGCTGGCCACCTATTACCAGCGGGAGCAGGAAGATGCCGAAAAAAAACTGGCCAGTCTGGATAAACGGGACGACAAACTCGTACTCCAGGGTGATTTTTCCCGGTTGTATCGGCACCTGCTCCTTAAGGAGAAACAGAAAATTCTTGATGCCCGCGAAGAAGGTATGCTCAGCGAGGCCAGTTGCGATCAGATGCTCGCCGATATTGACGCCAACCTGCTGGAGATAGAATCACAGCCCGAAGCCGTTATGGAGCATCTATTAGCGATGCAGAAATCTGCGGAGGAAATCACCACAGCGTGACTTCTTTAACATTACAATCCAGCTTGAGCAACAGGCTTATAACACAACCCGCTACCCCAATGTAGATACAATACCGGGGATAGCCCCCGCCAAAGGACGCGTATCCGTATCTGCTGAGAGCACCAGCATCAGAAGCACATCTGCTCCCACTGGCACAAAGAGCGCTGCATGCCGGTCACAGCGAATGCTGATTTCCTGCGCTGTGCATTCGGCAAGACCCGCGCTGATATGCTCTGCAAGACGCATAACGGCAGCACCGGCAACACCGATAAGACTCTGGTCCGCCACCGTTTCTCCCGCCTGAAAAACCACCACTCCTTCGTTGGAAATCAGTGCGACACCTTGTAGCTCCGGCGACATGGCGCAGAGTTGCGCATGGAGATCGTTAAACATTTCCTGATTCAAGCTGCACCTCCTTCAGAGATTCTCGGGAACAGGACACTGAAAGTCCTTCTGGGTCAATAGGTCAGGTCCCGACTCCAGCCCCTCGAACCAGTCGAGGAAGACCGTGACCGTCTCCCGTCCTTTAAAGGATGCGCCATGCTGCGGCACAATCCACTCGATATCCATACCCCGCACCATATTAGTCCAGAGTCTGCAAACCTTCTGACCTCCCATATAACGACGGTGGAAGTCATCCATGCCTGATGCAGCGCGATGCGACTGAAACGCTTCCGCACCTTCGATCACCTTGGAAGCATCATGTCCACTGACCAGATTAGCGCCCAGATCTCCAGAGAACAGAATCTTACTCATCGGATCGTAAACCTGGAAATTACCCACTGAATGCATGTAGTGCGCGGGCACGACAAAGAGTTCCTGCCCCGCCAGATTGATCCTCATGCCCTGCGGCGGGATGCCGATGACTCGCCCTGCGGTCATCCCCTTAGAGCAAAAATGCGGCAAGAAACGGGTCCATTCATTGGCGATGAGAATCTTCGCGTCGGTGATCAGCAGCCAGCCATTGGCAGAGGCAACAATATCCGGGTCCTCGTGAGAGGCAAACACATAATCGAGATGCGCCGGCAGGAAATAGCTCGCCATCTCTGCCAGCAGGTTCTTGTACGTAAGGTTACCTCCGGGGTCGAGCAGCATCCCTTCACCCTTATGAACAATAAGGAACTGGTTGGCCTGAATACCATCGCCTTCCACCAGATCAGTAAAGGCAATACATTTATGCGTTCCGTCGTCATACAGCAACTGGGACATTAGGGGCTCCTGTGCAGGTAATACCGACCTACCGTTGAGCAAGCAGGCCGACAGAACTAAGACACTCGATATAATAATATTATGTCATACCATGATATTTTTGAAAACGGTTACCCAAAAGCAGCTCCGCACAGCAACTCATCTGGTCGGCTTCGCCTCTTCGCTGGCGAAGCGGTGATCCATTCCGGTCATTGGGAATCCTGGGGGATGAGTCCGGACCCGTCGGACTTTGTACCGATGCCAGGGCTTGGCCATGCTTGCATAGCGATGATGCCTCCTTTACAATGTGAGCATTCAGTTGAGCTAGGATCAGCGCAGCGCGAATCAGAACGCTCCCTCCATCAGGAGGTTTGGGTACGACAGGTCTCCTGATCGTGCCTTTTTTATTTTGAACTGCCACTTTTTCAGAGGTCGTGGAATTTATGGGTGAGATAA
>JAKAVW010000113.1 GCA_021827445.1 Pseudomonadota bacterium | reverse complement strand
TTCCCAGTCGCGCTGTTCTACTCGCAAGAATGATGAGTTGGCCCTTTCCCAAAGGCTCTGCCAATGTTCAGAACTTGAGTTGCCAATTCCGGGAAGAATAAGGGCGCGCGTGCTCATTAATGTCCATGAAATCCCGATTACGCAGACGATTTTTAATGGCGTTCATACTAACACCATAACGCATGGCTAGACAGTGGTATCAGCAGGTTGGCCTCTGTTCCCTCTGGGAGACTGCCTTCCCGTGCCAACCTAGCGACTATAGGGTTTTTAAATCGCCAACGGCAGCTAACAGTCTACTGCCGACGATCAAGTGAGGTGGCCTGACAATTGTAGACGACACCGTTTCAAGCTGCCAGCCGTGCGAACATAGCGGAGGCCAGGAAACCAATCCGCGAATGCAAGCGTTGGCGGTTGTAGAAAATCTCAATGCACTCCCTAATGACAGATTCTGCCTGGGCACAGATCCCGAAGCGATAGTGGCTAGCTTCTCAATTCGATGAGCGTCTCGCCCTGCTTCAGTTTGTCCAGCATTTGTGGCCATAGACGGGCAAAGCCATCAAGCAGTATCTGCCTTCGGCAGTTGGGAGTGCGTAACCAGATAATAGTGGGGCCATCGGGACGTAACGTGCGGAGTGTAGCGAAATCTTCATCCTTGGTTATGATGATAGCGCCATCCCCATATGCACGATCCCATATTTGCGGATCACGAACACTGGCCATACCTATGTCGACAACATGGCAGGCTGGATAACCTTGCGCACTGATCCATCGGGCAGCGGGTGGTAGCCTCCACTAAAAATTGCATCAGGCCACATAAAGAATGGCGTGGTCCGCTTGCTGCGCAGCGTAATGGAGGCTGGCGGCGATATCTTCGGGTTCCAGGTAGGGGTAATCTTCCAGAATCTCCGCGGTCGTCGCTCCTGCCGCCAAGAGTTCGAGAATGTCCTGTACCCGAATACGCAGCCCTCGAATACAGGGCCGTCCGCCGCATTGCTGTGGATCGATAGTGATGCGCTCAAGGTGCATGGTGGGTCCTCCTCATGGCTACAGCGAAATAGTATAGGCAAATCGGGCAAGTATAACAGCCTCATTCCAACTGTCGTTATAAATAGTCAATAGCCAAATAAGCCATGGTTTTCATGGAATAGCCATGGCGTGGCATGACCAGCAGGTAGAGCAGCGCCTACAGGGGTGGCGCTGGAGTAGCTGCGTAACGTGAAACGGCTGACGAATTGCAAGGGGCACAGGCAGTATTGCTGCCCCTGGATTTGGGGTTGAGCCTGGGACAGAGCGGATGATGTGGCCAGTTCGATTCCCATTTGCGGAATTGAACCCGTGCTGGCAATGCCGCCGCGGTGAATAGCATCACTAATCACCGCATAATGTACGGTGAATGACTTGCGCTTGCGGAGAATGTGGACCACAATCGCCGCATGAATAGCGGCGATTACACTTACATCTGGCAGGCCAGCGACTGGCCGACTTGGCGTTACGACTTGGCTGCACTGGCACGATCGTTGGCCGATGTGAGCCGAGCCCAAGGGCTGCTAATGGGTCGCTTAAGCGATGTCGGCATGGCCTTGCGCGACCAGGCCAGCCTGTCGGTACTCACCGAAGACGTGATCAAGACCAGCGAGATCGAGGGCGAACGGCTCGATGTCGAGTCCGTGCGTTCGTCCATTGCCCGCCGCCTCGGCGTCGATATCGGCGCTCTGGCGCCGGTGAACCGTCATGTGGAAGGCGTGGTCGATATGGTGATCGACGCCACAGTCCACTGCAATATTCCGATCACACGCGATCGTTTGTTCGGTTGGCATACCGCCCTCTTTCCCACTGGCTACTCTGGCCTTGCCCGGATCAAGGTGGGTGGCTGGCGTGACGACACGAGCGGCCCGATGCAAGTAGTGTCTGGCCCTCTTGGTTGGCAGCGGGTGCATTTCGAAGCGCCGCCAGCCAATCGCCTCAGGTCCGAGATGGATCGATTTTTCGACTGGGTCAATGGATCATCCAACGACCCCCCGTTGATCAAGGCGGGGCTCGCCCATTTGTGGTTCGTCACATTACACCCGTTCGACGACGGCAACGGCCGTATCGCACGCGCCATCGGCGACCTGCTGCTGGCGCGCGCCGACGGCAGCCCACAGCGATTCTACAGCCTGTCCACGCAGATCCAGCAAGAGCGCAATGCCTACTACGACATCCTGGAGCGCACCCAAAAGGCGTCGCTCGATGTCACCGAGTGGCTTGCCTGGTTTCTCGACACCCTGCACTGGACCGTCGACCAGGCGCAGCACATCCTCGATGCCGTGCTGGCCAAAGCGCGGTTCTGGCAACGCTGGGCCACTACGCCGCTGAACGAGCGCCAGGTGAAGTTGCTCAATCGGTTGCTCGATGGCTTCGAAGGCAATCTCACCAGCAGCAAGTGGGCAACGATCGCCAAATGTTCGCCGGACACGGCGCTGCGCGACATCACCGAACTGCTGGCATGTGGCGTGTTGCGGAAATCTGCGGCGGGCGGGCGTAGTACCAACTACGAGTTGAACGACCCACCGGAGTAACCCACCATTTCAAATGGGCAACGTCAACCCGAAGGTATGCCCCAGGGCGATGGCGGTGCCGACCACATTGGCCGCCAACGCCCCACCAATGATATGCACGAAGGCAGTATCCGAACTCTCTCGCGTGGTGCCGTCGCCGACCCGCTTGAGAATCACCAGCCCGCGAAACACGGCCAGCCAGCCGACGAGCTGCACGAAGTTCTCGATCACCATCACCGCGAGGCCCACGTGCGCGCCGCCCGGACCGGTGTAGGCCAGCGGCGATGGCTGTCCCTGGCTGAAAAAGGTGCCCACGTCATGGAGCACGAACACGGGCATGGCCATCAGCAAAGCCCCCGTCGCAGCGGTGATCGGGATCCGGCTTTTGTGGATCCGCGGGTCATTACTGATACGGACCATCAAAAAGACGCTGTCCGCCACGAACCAGAGACCGACGACAAAGGAAAGACCCACGGTCAGCACGAACATGGGACCGAGACTCTGGCCCATGTCCCCGATCATCTGGATGGCGGTCAGCATGCGCCTCTCCTCCCGTCAATAGCCGATCGTGCCCTGGCTCGTGATGACCGCGTCCGGAGTGACCCGCAGGATCCGCAGGTCCTCCACTTTGCTTCCCGCCTCGACCACATGGGTCTGCCCGCCGGGCCCCTGGATCCATGCCTCGTTCGCACCGATGGATTCCACGGACCAGCCGGGCACGCCGTGCTGCTGCGCCGCCGAGGCACGGGCGATTCTTCGTGGAGGTTCCCGATGCGTGCCGGGCGTGGACCTGGCTTTGGAACGTATTTCCTGATCTACCACCGCCAGCCGTTCATTCGTGTGCCGCTGCGCGGTGGCCAGCGCGCGCAGATCCGCACCGATCCTGGCCATGGCCTGCGCCAGATCCGGTGCGGCTGGAGAGGTGACGGATGCCGTCACCCCGGTGGCCGGGGTCGCGGGCAATGTTGCCGCCGAGATAGCGGATGCGGTCACCGCCGCGACGGGCGCGGAGGCTGCCGGCCATCCCGCCACCGGGGAGGTCGGGGCCAGCGTGCCGGAAGGCGCGGATCGCGCTGCCCGACCGGGGGCAGTAGAAGCGAACGGGTTTATCGCCGGATGCGGGGTTTTCGGGGCGAAGTCGAACTCCCAGGTGGCAAACCCGGTACCCAGGATCACTACGGCCACGCCACCAACCGCCAGATAGAATTTCAGATTGTCATGCATCGGGGTCTCCTGTCATCGTCATAGGGACACCGCCGTATAGCCGTTTGTCGGACATGCCCCTCACGTTTCCGCCATTTCCCTCAACGGGTTTTTCCCAGAATGCCGTGCACGGCGGTTTCCAGGCGCACCTCCATGCGCTGCCCGCGCCGCGCCGTCATGCCCAGCCGTTCCGCCGCGGCCGCAATGGTCAACTCTTCGCCATAGCGCAGATGCACCCACTCGGCGAGATCGTCCGGCAGACCGCGCATGACCGCCCCGACCCGCTCCGGGCTCCAGTCCACCGCCACGTCCTCGGTCACTGGCGATGCATCGGGATCCCCCTGGTCCCAGTCCTCTAGCGGCACGGTATCCACCTCCTTGCGTCCCCGAAACACGGAAAGCTCTCCACGCAGTTTCCAGTAACTCCAGGGCGCAAAATGACCCTGCGCGGGATCCCAGCTATGCAACGCAATGGTGACCGCCAGGCCGATAAACTGCTCCGCATCCTCCCGCGGCACCCCCATGGCGCGCGCCTGGCGGGCCGCCCCCGCGCAGTACCGCCGCATGATGCTCCATAGTTGGTTGCCGGCCGCCGGGCTCCCGGATCGGGTCGCCATGGCCAACTGGTCGATGTGATTCAGATTCTGAAGCGCTTCCATGGTCCCTCCCCTACCCCAAGCTGGCCTTCACCGGCGCCATGAACAGGATCCCGATCCCGCTGCCCGCTTTGACCCGTACCGTGGGCGGGGTGTTGAAGCGCTGGGCCATGATCGGCGCGAGTGTCTGCCCCACGTTGCCCACCGCCGATAAGGCGATTTGTCCGTTGTTCAACTGATGCGTGACCACGCCCAGACCGGAGCCGGTGAGATAGGTGTTGGTGTTGGCGGAGTCCAGGGCGTTATTGAGGCCCTGCAGGAGGCTGGCCCCGATCAGCCAGCCATAGCGATAGAGCGTGTGCCGGTTGACCGTTGTCGCGAGCGCCGTGCGCGCCGTCGCCATGGTGATGGCGTAGGCGCGGATGGGGATCGTCTGGTGGTACAAGGTCAGGGAGGAGAACTGGACCAGGACCCGATCGTGCACGCGGGTGAAACCACCCAGCAGGCGGGCGCCGGCGAAACGTCCGGTCTCGATCGTCGCCAGCACCGGTCCGGGCTCCGTGGACTTGATGCTGGTATCCAGCACCGCGAAAGAGATATGCCCGGCATTCGCCAGGGTGGGAGCGGCGATGCCCCCTGCCGATGCCGATGCCGCCGTGACTTTGCCGGCCTTGGTTCCGTGGAGTGTGCCGTTGGCCACGAGAACGGCAGCGGGAGGCTGCTCCATCTTGAGGATCGCGGCCACCTCGGCATTGATCTGATGCGCATCGGGATTCGGCGCGTAGCGCACCGCCGTCATTCCCAACGGATCGACAGGCTGATGATGGATAACTGGGCTGATCGGCCGAGCCGCACCGGATTGGACCGTGGTGGCTTTGCGGATCGCTCCGACGGTCGGCAGGGAAGAAAGTCCCGCATGCAAGGCTTTTACCGCCTGTTTCTGGTTGTATTGGTTCAGGTCTGCATTGTAGACGGGCGTTCCCGGACCACCGGGCGTGTTCCGCATCTGGGCCACCTGGCCACCGGCCGAGATCGGTACCGCCGGGGCACGGGGCCAGAGCAGAATCGTCAGAAACCCGATCACACCGACACCCAGGGCGGCGCCACCGACGATCAGGGGACGCCGGGCCGGGTCGCCCAGGGCGCTACGGACCCCATGCAAGATACCTGGAGCTTTGGCGGTCGCGAACGGATCTTGTGCAGGAACTGGGGAACCAGTCGGGGCGGATGTTCCCGACGGACCTGACGTACCGTTCGTAGGCGTCTGTGGCACCTGCGTTTCATCCACCATGGCGGGAGCCCTCCAGCAAGGGGTTCAAGGTCAAGATGCGCGCATGGCCATTCTGGCTGACCGTGACCGCCGGCACGTCGGGCAGGACATAGGTGCGTATGCCGGCCGCGCCATCCATGCGCGCCACCCAGGCGGGAGCTAATACCGGCATGGGGGTGCGCAGGAGCAGACGGTGTCCGTGGGATCCCGTCCATGACCAGGCCGTCACCCGGGGAGGATTGCCGGCGACCTGCAAGGGCTGCGCGCCCGCCGGCGGCAGGTCCTGGACCAGCTTCAACAACACCTGGGTGTAATTCCCATTGGGTACGCCGCTACCCCCGACGGGCGGCGGCAAGCCCGGTTCGATGGCGTTCACCCGGACGCGCACGCTGTAATCTGCCACCATGCCGGAGGGCACCAGGGCCAGAAGTGCCGGTTGCGATTCGCCTGCGAGCCAGACCGCGAGGTTGCTTTGGGCGTAGGGCTCCAGGACCGACAGCATCAGGGAATCCCCGGCGAACTGCGCGGCGAAGGCGGCCTTGTCGCCGATGCCCACATGGACGATCGGCCAGGGCCGGCCATAGGCATCGGTGAAGTTCAGCGTCGTGGCGTAACCACTGTGCATCGCGATGGCGGGCGGATTCCCTGCCCCCAGCCGCGCTGTCACGGCGGTGAGCCTGGGTATCACCGCGGCCAACGGTGCCTGCTCGGCCTGACGGTTCCGATCGATGCGTTGCCGCAGGGAGCGGATATCCCCGCCGGACAAGGGCATGTGCGCCTGCACGGCCTGATGGAATGCCTGGCTATTGGGCAAGGGGGGCAGCGCCATGACCGTGCCGTTGGGTCCTTTGACGTATTGGATCGTCTGGCCCTGCGCCTGGGCCTGCTGGACTGCCTGCTCCTGGGCCGGATCGACCGTTTGCCACGGTCCGGACGTAGGCGATGCCGAAGCGCCGGACGCCGTGGAAGCCGTTGCCGCGGTCACCGGGCTACCCGCGGACTGGCTCAGCAGCGTATCGGGATTCACCGGCTGGGCGAAAGCCGGAACCGCCAGCGATGTGCCGGCGAGCAGCACGATGGCGAAGCGGAGGGCATGACGTGTCTGGAACATGTGGATTCCCCTCTATGGGACCAGAAAATTGAAACTCTGGATGGCGACCCCGGCGGGATGGGCCAGATTGTTCACCCGCACCATGGTGATATTCGCCACGAAGTCCTTGCTGTTGATGCCGTTGGAATTCTGGTAGATCAGCCGGATGGGCATCTGGATCTGCCAGCCGTAGTCGCCATTGGCCAGCACCTTTTGGTGCATCACGGCCGGAGCGCCGGTGACCGCCAACGTCATGTTGAGCCGCCGCTCGCGAACGGCCGCGATATCACCCGTCTTGACCAAGGTCGCCTGGTAGCTCCGGTAACCGGCCGCCGTGAAGTATTTCACCGCCTGTTGTTCATCCTGGCGCCAATTCACGTAGCTGATGTCAAAGGCGGAGGTCATTCCCTCCTGGGCGCGGGTCAGCACAGCGGAATCGTTCAACAGCGGTTCCTGTAGCGGGACCAGTTGGGTGATGACCCCATTGGGGGAGGTCGCGAAATACACCACCCGCGCCGGACGGGTTGCCACGATGAACAGGGCGATGGCCAGAACGGCGGAGATGCCGGCGAGCACCAGGTTGGCGATGAAGGACAATCGCCACAGTCGCCGCCAGGCCTCGATGCCGATGCCGAGGTTTTCCAGGGGGGTGCTCATGGGTGCCCTCCTCCAGAAACCCGCTCCAGGGGCCGATAAAAATCCCGTTGCGCAAATTCCGCCACCCGCTGCCGGTACTGGTGGTTCCAATGGGGGATCGCGCTGTTGTAATCGCCGACGTGCCGCCAGAAGGCGCGGGGATGAGCCATAGTGTTCCCCTGATGGTCTTTGAGTTTGTGAGCGAGGATCCAGGCGCCTACCGCGACATTCTGGCAGCCGTTGTCGAGGACTTCCGAGCGGGTGATGCCATAGTGGGCAAGCACGGGCAGCCACAGGGAGTTGATCCCCATGGGCCCCATGTCGTAACTGCCGTTGGCGTCCTTCACCTTCTGGCCGACGCGGGTATTTTCGGTGGCCAGGATGCCGTAAAGGAGGCTGACCGGGACGTGGTAGCGCTCCGCGGTCGCGGCGACGCAGTAGCGGTGAACCGGTGTCAGGAGCGGAGAAGGATCAGGCATCCACATGGCTCAGCCCGCCATCACGTAGACCCGGCGCTGGGTCACGACGATGAGAATCCCGCTGGTGCGGGCGATGTGGTAAAGGGCGATCGAAGCACTCCCCGCCGGCCAGGAAACCGTTGGCAGCATCAAACCGGGGTGGATCCTGATCTGATGCCCCGGCACCAGCCGCTCGATAGCTGTCCGTAGCGCGGCATGCCCGGCGGGCACCCAGCGATTCGGATTCCAGCCGTGCAGGTTGTGGGCTAGGACGCCACTCAACAGGCCCTGGTCCTGCAACGTGGATAGACTGGGAAATGACGCGGAAAAGACGGAAGGCGAGATAACGACGGATGCCCTGCCGAGGGCCGACGCAGTTGGTAGGACCAGATGCACCGAACGGCTTGCCGATGCCGGGCCGATATAGGTCCAGACGGCCCAGGCCGGAGTGGCCACCAGAGCGGTCAGCAACGCGGCCGTCCAGAGAGTGGATGCTTTGCGCCTCATGATTCGGTGCCCTCCCCTTGCGTTCCCTTGCGGCGGTAGCTGGGCCACTGACAGTGCAGCAGCGTGCCCTGATGGCAGAGGCGATCGAAAGTGGCGGGGCCGAGATATTTTTCCAGATCCGTCAGTGTCTCGTTGCTGAGCAGGATGGTCGGCCGCGCCCGGTAGCGGCTGTCGACGACCTTGAACAGGCTCAGCCGCTCGCTGGGCGAGCCGTGCTGTTTGCCCACTTCGTCCAGGATCAGTAGGTCGACCCCCGCAAAGGCCTCAATGACGGTGTTCTCGGATGGGCCATCGCCGTTGCGCCAGGTCGTGCGGATCCGTTCGATGACCTCCCAGACCATGGCTTGCAGGACGGTCCGTCCCTGAGCCAGCAACTCACGCGCGATGGCCGCGGCGAGATGGTTCTTGCCGGTGCCGGGGGGACCCAGGAGGATCAGGGCGCGTCCGTCGGTGTTGGCCGCGAAATCGGCGGCATAGGCCCGACAGGTCTCCACCACCCGGGCCTGCGCCGGGGTGGATATCCGGAGATC
>JAKAVW010000112.1 GCA_021827445.1 Pseudomonadota bacterium | reverse complement strand
TCCGATCTTTACCTTAAACGTCAGAACGCGTGGGAGATCGAAGGGGCGGCGCGAGAGGCCGCCAATGAGTCCACGATCGCGCTAAGCTTGGCGAATCTCCGCCTCCATATATCCAAGGCGGCCGGTTTTCCAGTCATCGTTGCCCGACACGCGGACGCCAAAGCGCTATCCTTCGCGCGTCGGTCGGATATCGCTGTCATCTCCCAACAGGGGCCCGCCACCCCAGATCATGTGATCCGCACCAAACGCCTGCCTATGCTTGGGCGTGACGTCGTGGCTTACGGGCAGGCCTATCGACAATATTACGAGACCTATGAACCGCAGTCCAAGGAGCGCAAGACCATGCTGGATCCGGCGCCGCGGGTTGTGCTGGATAGAGAACTGGGGCTTTGCACGATAGGCAAGAACGCACAGGAGGCAGGAATTGTCGCAGATATTTATGATCACACTATAGATATCATTCTGCGCGCTACCGCACTTGGCGGATATCATGCCCTGCCGGCCAAAAACATCTTTGATGTCGAATACTGGGACCTAGAGCAAGCAAAGTTGGGTAAAGGTGGTCGGCCGCCGCAGTTCTCCGGGGAGGTGGCCTTGGTTACCGGGGCCGCCTCCGGTATTGGTAAAGCCTGCGCGGAATCCCTGCTGACACGGGGCGCGGCAGTTGTAGGGCTCGACCTCAATGCCTCGATCGCGGCGATGAAGAAAGCCGCAAACTTTATGGGAGTAGAATGCGACCTGACTTCTGAGGCGCAATTTAAGCAGGCGCTGAAATTAGCCGTCGAAAACTTTGGCGGCCTGGATATCCTGGTGTTGAATGCCGGCATATTTCCTGGTGGATGTCGTATTGATGCACTTAGTACTGAAGAGTGGCAGAAGGTCATGCGCATCAATCTTGATGCCAACCTTATGGTGATGCGTGAATGTTACCCCTTTCTCAAGCTGGCACCTCGCGGTGGCCGTGTAGTGGTGATTGGATCCAAGAATGTTCCCGCACCTGGGCCTGGGGCTGCTGCCTACTCGGCGTCAAAGGCGGCACTGAATCAACTAGCGCGGGTAGCGGCGCTTGAGTGGGGCAGTGACAACATTCGTATTAATTCACTTCACCCCAACGCCGTGTTCGATACCGGCCTGTGGACGGAAGAGGTGTTGGCCACACGTGCGAAGCACTACGGCTTAACGGTGGATCAGTATAAAAAGAACAATGTGCTTAAGACGGAAATTACGAGCCACGATGTGGCGGAACTGGCGGCAGAGTTGTGTGGCCCATTATTCGCCAAGACGACTGGGGCGCAGATTCCAGTAGATGGCGGAAATGACCGCGTTATCTGAACGGTCTTACGACGACAAACCAAGGCGAAAACTGGGATGAGCGAAGCGAATCGGGAGTCCGTTATTGGCATCATCGGCGGTAGTGGGGTGTATGACATCGATGGTCTCGTCAATACACGTTGGGCGGCGGTGTCGTCGCCTTTCGGTGCCCCGTCCGACGAGTTTTTGTTTGGCGAACTCCATGGGCAGCAACTGGTGTTCCTGCCACGTCACGGGCGCGGCCACAAGATTCCGCCTTCTGAAATCAATTTTCGCGCCAACATAGACGCCTTGAAGCGCGTGGGTGTGACCGACCTCATCTCGGTCAGTGCGGTCGGCTCTCTGCGGGAACATTTGAAGCCGGGCATGTTCGTGATCGTCGATCAATTTATTGACCGCACCTTTGCCCGCAATAAGTCGTTCTTCGGGACAGGCCTTGTGGCCCATGTGTCGATGGCGCACCCTGTGTGTTCGCGGTTGTGCGACCACATCGAATCCGCCGCCAAGGAGGTCGGCATTACCGCGCTACGCGGCGGCACGTACTTGGTCATGGAGGGACCCCAATTCTCCAGCTTGGCGGAATCCGAACTCTACCGGACCTGGGGTTGCGACGTGATCGGCATGACCAATATGCCTGAGGCCAAGCTTGCTCGTGAAGCCGAGATATGCTACGCGACGGTGGCGATGGTAACAGACTACGACTGTTGGCATCCGGATCACGACGACGTGACGGTGGGGCAGATTATCAAGGTATTGCTGGAAAATGCGGACAAAGCGAGAAGCCTCGTGAAATCTGTCGTTCCGAAACTTAGCGCGGATGCGACCGCGCACGCCTGTTCGTGCCGAATGGCGCTGGAATATGCGCTGATCACGGCTCGGCAGGCGCGCGATCCAGAAACGGTCAAGCATCTGGACGCCGTTGCCGGGCGCGTACTCGATCAATAACCATCGGAAATATGCGCACCACAGGAGTCGACATGCAGATTAAATCCCATATCCGCACCATCCCGCACTACCCCAAGCAGGGTGTCATGTTTCGCGATATCACAACACTGCTAAAGGATCCTGTTGGTTTGCGGACCGCCGTGGATGAACTGGTGAAACGCTATACCGACGTAAAGATCGACAAGATTGTAGGTATCGAGGCGCGTGGCTTTATATTCGGTGCACAGTTAGCTTATGCACTCGGCAAAGGTTTCGTACCCATTCGGAAAAAGGGCAAGCTACCAGCGGAAACGATCAGTCACAACTATGCACTTGAATATGGTACGGACTGCATCGAGATTCATACCGACGCCATTGGAAATGGCGAAGAGGTGCTGCTCGTAGATGACCTCATCGCTACCGGGGGTACGGCAGAAGCGGCGTGCCAGTTGATCGAGAAGGTGGCCGGGAGGGTTGTTGAATGCTGTTTCATTATCGACCTACCGGATATCGGCGGCCGCGCCCGTCTAGAGAATCTCGGCCAGAAAGTTTTTGCGTTGTGTGAGTTCGAGGGCGACTAATCATGAATGTTGAGACGCTGCGGTGGGCAGACGGAAAGCTAGAGATGATAGACCAACGTATTCTCCCCGCTTCATTCGAGTATCTCGCGTATGATTCGGCGACCAGTGTGGCAGATGGGATACGCCGCATGGTAGTACGCGGCGCCCCCGCTATCGGAGTAGCGGCCGCCTATGGTGTAGCACTCGAGGCGTTGCGTTTGCGGAGTGTCTCAGCGGTTGATTTCACAAATGGTATGAAAGTGGGATTTGCGGTGTTAGCGCAAAGTCGCCCGACGGCGGTCAACTTGTTTTGGGGACTGGAGCGGATGCGGCGAGTCTGGATAGGCGTAGCGGAGCTGGATAATACTACTGTGGCACAACGCTTACTGGCCGAGGCGCATGAGATCTTGGCGGAGGATATTCGCATCAACCGCGCGATGGGAAGATATGGTGCAGAACTACTACCGGATGGTGCGCGCGTACTGACCCATTGCAATGCGGGTGCATTGGCCACGGCGGGATGGGGGACAGCTTTGGGCGTGCTGCGCTCAGCAGTCGAGGCGGGCAAAAAGATTTCCGTTATTGCCGATGAGACCCGCCCCTTTCTGCAAGGTGCGCGATTGACGGCATGGGAGATGGTGCAGGAAAATATTCCGGTGACGCTGATAACCGACACTATGTCCGGTTTTATGATGAGCCGAGGAGAGGTTGACGCCGTGATAGTCGGTACAGACCGCGTGGCCACTAATGGCGATGTGGCCAACAAGATCGGGACCTACATGGTGGCGGTATTGGCGAAGCGCCATAACATCCCCTTCTATGTGGCCTGCCCACTATCAACGATCGATACGAGCATCGCGAGCGGTGCGGCTATTCCCATTGAGGAAAGATCGACTGAAGAGGTGACCGGGTTTCGAGAGTGTCAGTGGGCCGCTAAAGGAGTCATGGTACGCAACCCTGCTTTCGATGTCACACCGGCAGAGCTAGTCACTGCTCTCATTACGGAAAAAGGCATTGTGCATGAGCCAAACAAAGAGCGCATCGCCAATCTGTTTCGACATTGAATCGGCCAAAGCCGCGCGCTTTCAGAAAACGATCGGCGGGGTAGGGATGTCGATGGCTCGGCACCTCCGCACAGATCCGCAGGGGCGCTGCTAACACATCGTCGGTTGTGCGCTTCTTCTTTTGCGACTCTTCGCCCATGACCCGGTCCACTTAAGGTCCCAAGAGAGCGCCGTCAGCCACTGGGCTTGCACCTTACTGCGCACCGCTTGCAACACCTGAATCGCGTAGGCACTCAAAGAGTGCGGTGAAACGGCTCCCGTCCTCCGCCCAGACGACCGGGATCTGTTTAACCCCGCATTTGCGCAGTCTACCCGCGGGACATCGGCCTCAATGAAGGTCTTCCATGGCATCGTATTCAGATGGCGCGAGCGTCGCAGACGGGTGTCGTAACCAGGGGCCACGGCTTAACTCAGGGCCGTTGCGCGGCACGTCTGGCGGCCACCCTACGCACCGGTATCGCGCTTAAAGCCGCGTATCGCCTGAGGCTTCTTGCACCGTTACTGCCGTGACCCCCCACGGCGCCGGTAATCCCAAGAGCTTTTGGTACAGTTCGATATCGCGCAGTGGGGTGTCGTACTTGCCTGCGGGGGCGCCTGATGCACGCCCAATACCCCTTACCCACACGAAAGCCTGAAGACCCAATTGATTTACACTTTGGTGTGAAGCGCCAAAGCCTCTTCCGCAGGGATCAGGAAGTCTGAGCTTGTGGGTAATTGAAAGGTTTATGGTGCACTTACAGAATAAGCGCAAATATAACCAAAGCCAAGAGCGCCCAATCGTGAGGGAAGCTGCGGCGCATTAACCATAATTGCCAAGTCGACCATTTCTCTCTGAAACGGCTGGAATAGATCGCGGTGCGCCTTGTGCTGTGATGGTGTAATATGTGCGTCGCTACCATCAGCTTTTCTACGCATCCGCGTCACATCCTCATCGGTCGCTAGAACGATCTCCCTAAGTCTCTTGTCTGGCATACTCACACCAAGATACTGGCAAATACTTTGTATCGTCATACTTTTATCCGCAACGAGTCGTTCATAACTTAGCAGCAGAGCCCCTCCCGACTCCACAAGCTCAAGCATGCTGTCAATCTGCTTGATAATTGGCCCCACCCCCATCCATGTCAATCTAGGGGAAGTAAACCCCGCTATCATAAGGGTCAAACGTTGCTCGATGGTCTTGCCGACAAAGTAATCACCGCCGATCACGGATCGCCCAATGGAGGCATCTACATCATGCGACAAATGGTTGAGCATAGACAACAGAACATCATAAATATTGCGAATAAGAAAAACGTTTTTGGAATTGACACTTCTGAGTAGAGACACAGATCGCGAATTCAGAGTCGAGTGCCAAGAAAAAAAAGTCCCCGGCGGAAACTCAATCAGGTTCTCGTTGCCATAATCCGGCGGACCTGGACACATCTCCGGTTCATAACTCTTGAGGTCGGTTGCCATTTCGAGTATGTCTCGTAATAGCCATGTGCCGGATTTCGGCACGGAGCTCACGAACATAACCTGATTCAGCCCTCCCGTTACCGCAGGCATACTAAAGGGACGTTCCAAAAATAACTTCAGATCGTAACCGAAAGACGTGTAAATGCTCATGGCATCCCGCGAAACGAGCTTGCGAAAAGCGTCCACTTTCCAGCCGGGCCAGCTTGCCATTAGCTGAACTGGATCGCAGATCACCTCCTCTTCTCCCCGGAACAACGTATGCCGCGTAACGTAAGCCCGATCGATATCAGCCTGATCGAATACAATCTGGTTCCGACACAGATAGTTGGCTAAATCCTTAAATACATCTGGCTCGTCGGCTACTATCTCTATAGGGATATGATATTGTATCGCGTTGATATCACCCAACACATTATTAAGCTGCAACATACCTTGGTAAGTGGCCCAAATTTCAATGTCATCCTTTGAATAACTGCGTAACCCCAAAGAGCCGAGGTAGGCGTGGTTCACATTTTTCCATTCCCACGCTAGGGGGTCCGTTACGCCTGCCCGCATACGCATATTGCTCGTGCGCCAACGAGCATAGAATTCAAGCCACGCCACAGGGTGGCGTACAAGATTTACAACTGGAACGTTTTTATATTGTTCTACACCCAGTAATTCTGGCATCTGCCCGGCACGATACGAATAACAATCGCCAATAGCGGAATACGTCATCCCCATGTCATTAAGAAACTCCGTATAGGGAATAAGAGGCGGCCTCTCTCCGCGCGTACGCTCATTGAAATATTTTGGGCGGGACCCTTCGTGAGCAAGCAGTGCGAATACGTCACGATGGGTATTCAATGCCTTCGGCACCCAACCGAACAAGTGATCAGCTGCATAGCCCCAAGCGGTGACAAAAAAGACGTTGTAATCACCCTCAAGTTCCTTCCGCATTTTTGTTGTGAAGTCCCTCATAGACCGTACCCTCCGTTGCCATATTCTATCTATTTCCTTAGATCGTTGACGATTTGCTGCGCTCGATGGTGCCAACAATGTTGTCCGCGTATCGCCGCTGCCGCGCGGCGGCCCACCTCTTTTCGTTTCTTCTCATCTTTTAGCCAACGTCGCGCTTCTTCTTGTATGTTTTCAGGCGTAAAAGCGCCGTAATGGACTTCGGGCTCGAAGGAGGTCAGCATCCCTCCAGGTTTCCCGTCATGGGGCGATGTATGCGTGAATATAAAACCTCCAACGGCCATACATTCCAGCGTCCGACTGTGCAGCCCCAACCCATGCGTGTTATTTGCAAGGTTGATACAACTGCGGCGGTAGACATCAAGCAGCCCCGCCTGGCTCTCTATGAAACCTTTATGGTAATTTCGGAACTCGTGATGTGCGTTCCAGCCGAGGCCATAAAGCTCAAGAGACCCTGAAATCTGTAGAATCTTGTTCACCAATTCCCGCCTATCCAGCAGGCGGGGATACGTCTGTGCCAAGTAGTTAATCGCCGCGCTAAACGTACGGCGCGACCCTAACCAAGGCATCGGATCATCGTAAGTTATGTACTTAATAAGAGCGCTCTTTATATCATCGCGGTGAACGTGATGCGACGCATAAGGCTTTAACAACATGGCTAAAGCGCTCGTTGAATTTTTGCGCCGGTACCTAGACTTAACACTCGCCGATGTCAACGGTGCACCCACGAATATCCCAATTATAGCTTCCATCACGTTTGTAAGTTGATGAATATCTAGCTCGCCACGCAATGGGCGATACAGACCATCCACAATATCTTTCAAGGCCACTAGAGCCGCGTATGGAACATGATTGACTGGAAGCTGTCGTCTAAAAAGTGCTCTACGAAGGATCCACAAAAGCTTTGATCTACGTAATAAAGGGTTCCGTCCAATTATATTATCTAAATACCAAAGGAGATCTTGCCTAATGCTTGGTGTTGTAATAAACGGCGGAGGAATAAATCCACAAAGAGAAAACTCCACATCCCCTGATACTGGGTTTTTATCATAGTTGATAGTCGTTTTGTCCACTCCAGTCACCAGTGACCCTACATAACAAGGCACCTGGACATTTAGGCCCAAAACCTTGGGATCCCCCAATGTGTATAATATGTCGCAATCACGAAAGCCGTCAGCAAAACCTTCAAGGGTTTCGGGAAAAACATCCTGGAACCAAGAGATGTGACGCACATTAGGCGGTAGGGCGACATCTGGATCACGGGTTCTGTTTACCTCGATAACCACATCAATCGGGAGGCATTCGCATATCCTAGCCATTTCAATGGACGATATTGGGGCTCCCAAGCTGTGCGCGTAGTGACCGATCGAATGAAATCCATCGGCAAGCCCCTTGACCATCCGCAGATCGTAAGAACTCCGATAGTTCGGCGCAATAAGTATCCCTAATGGTTTATTTTCCACAGCCATACAATTCCATTGTCTCCTGGACTCATCCAGTTAAACGAAGGGCCATTTCCGCTACTTGAAACACTCAGCTGGTGATGGGTGCGCGCTCTAAATATAAGACGCGTGTCAATATACGTACGTACACCACATGACCCACAGCGTCAACAATCCCCGGTTCCATATTGTGGAGGGCACGTCTAGTGGCCTAAGTAATAGGAACGCGATGATCAACTGTGTTCTACGTCGTTCCCCTATCACTCCGCTAATCACCCGTAGCGCAGAATAGCGACGTCCATGCCACAAATCTGGTATACCCACCCAATTCTGATCATTTATGGCCCTCAGGGCGGCAAAATGGAACCGATGCTTGGTTCTTTCGCAGAATTTCTGGCTAAAAAGCGCAGGAGATAAAGTAGGACCGACTCTTTGAACTTTTTCCAATATGCTCTCAAGGCCGGGCAGATTCGTCAGTGTTCGCCACAGGTAGCCGCGCGCATGCTTTCTCACTACTCCAAGAGGTTCGGGAAGGAAGTATGCGCCCTTGATGCTGGCGACGGTAGTCGCCGCCAGAAGATCTGCTAACCCTCCATAGTCTGCGTCGAACCCACCGATTCCCTGTAACGTCTCCCGATGGTACATTGTTGTTGTTCCTGTGAACCAATTACCGGGAGACTTGGCCAAACGGGTGCATTGCTCCGAAGAAAGGAAAGTACCTCTCAGTGCCACTACAGGTGACGGATACACAAACCTGCGCCGCCCATCCTCACGGGCCACCCAGACCATTGCAGACCATATTCCCGGTGCAGCGGTATTTCCAATCGAGGATTTGGCGCGCTCAAGAATATCGGCAGTCAGGTAATCATTAGACGAAAGAAAAAGTACATAATCGCTCGTCACGCGCTCCAGTCCTACATTGAGTGCCGCCATGGTCCCTAAACAGACGGGATTGGCGACCACCTCAACTCCGTGTAGGTCCTTAAGTTTTTCCTGAATTACGTCCAGACTCCTGTCAGTGGATGCATCATCCACCACAATAATCTGATTGGCGCGAACCCTTTGCTTTAGTACCGAATCAAGGCACGCCGGCAGATAAGTTGCATCGTTTCTGTTAAACAGAAACGATG
>JAKAVW010000111.1 GCA_021827445.1 Pseudomonadota bacterium | reverse complement strand
TTCCGATCTGCCTTTCCGAATAGGACTGGCGAGTTGTGCGAGGAGAATGACGGTATAGTCCTCTTCCCATAGGGTGAGGCCAGAAGGGATTCTTCGGTATGGCAGCGTGAATAAAAAAGTCGGATCTACCGCAGCCAAATCCAGCAAGGACATGAGCAGTGGCTCCGAGGCATGCAGGTTAGTGGTTTGCATCCTGCGGGATAATGCCTGCTCCAGGGATAGCCGAGGTATTCGGCTGGTGTAGAAGTCCCCGCCATCCGTAGCGGCGATACACAGGATGTCGGTTCCCCGCTGCAAGAATCCAAAAAATGACCATCCAGAATGGCTCTGACAATAGCCCAGAGGGCCCGTAAATACCCATTGGTAGAAGTTCCGTTGGCGGAACGTATCGATATCCTGGACGGAGGGACCGGACAGGGTGTTCTTGAGGGAAAGCGTACTCTGGTGCATGGAAAACTCCTTTGGTTGATGTCGAGATGACCTAACCAAATTACCACACGCCTTTTTTGAATCGGGGTTTTTAAAAACGGGAGAGCTGCGGATCTCCTATAGGCAGGGCGACTGCCGATCATGGCCGGACTCTCATGATCAATGACAGGTTGGCAGCGGAAGCGGTCGTTCGTACCTCGTATACGACGTGGTCAGATCTCGAAATGGCAATTCGAAAACCAAATCATCAGCTCCCACGTTCAATCCAAACTCATCGAACAACACGCTGTACGGCTGAAATTTTTTTAACGTCCGGTCAACGTGTTTTTTTGTGAAAAGCCAGAATATATCTCCATCATATAAGTTCAGAAGCACGCGCAGTGTTTTGATTTTTTACTCCCCAAAAAGGCCTCCAAGTCCCATGCCTCCTGAGGCAGGTGCGCGCGATGGCACTCCTGCATAATAAATTTTATGAAAACAATATACCTCGTCGCGCCCGTAAGCCACAGCATAGATATCGCCGTACTCCTGCCCGTGCCCCAATGCAATGGCCCTCACAGATATACCCGATGAACTTCTCGCACCACTCAACTTGAAATCGGACCCCTCGCTCACTAGACCAAAAACAGACTTTATCACTTTAACGGCGATCCTGCCTTGTGAAACAACAATATTTCCAGAACTATCAGAAGTAATGTCCGTAATACGTCCTTTACCAAGTATAGACTTGGATACGTTAGCGTACAATCCTCCATGAGGAGGCAGAAGATAAACTACCTTGTTGCCGGATAGCACTACTGCAATAATATCGGTGTTGTCGTTAAATCCGAAATTTCCAGCCGTAGCAGTAATATCTCCTGGATTATCATCATGTTGAAGTACAGACACTACAGGTTCGCCTCCATGGAACTTTAACAGGGTGATCGCACCGTTTCGTTGATGGTTTGTCACGTATACATAATTATCAATAACTGCGACACCATACGGATATGGGCCAGCATCGTTTCTGCCAACAGTCGAACCATCTGGGTTAAGTTCTGTAAGTGTTCCATTTTTTGTATCATTGGTAATCCATATTTGTCCCTTGGAATCAATGGTGATTCCGTGTGGCCAGGGACCAGCCTGATATGTTGAAATTAGCACGCCTGTGTTAGTAAACTTATACACCAAACCATTTTTGACAAAGTCTGTAACCCAGATATCACCCTTCGCATCTACAGCGATACGACATGGATTTTTTCCAGGAAATCTAAACCACTGAATAACATTCGTGGACTGCTGCGCTAACGCACGAACTGGTGGCGGTACATTTTTGAGCGTTTTATCGAGTTTTTTTGTCCATGCCGGCTCCTCGCTCTGCTCCCACTGTTTCAACACACCCGGGGGAATAGATTTTAGAAGTCCGGAAACAGATCCAGAAAGAGTCGGAGCTGTTGTCGACTCCGCCCAAGCATCTTTTCCTCCTACAGCGGACAGGAGGGTAAGGGCGACCACGACTATACCCAGCTTGATTATTCTGGTATGCAAAGTCTGATTTTTCATCGTTCTGATCTCCGATTGCCACTTATCATCGGTGCATAAATCATGAATGGCGATGCAAGGTGCATAAACCCCATCATGCACCTCCACAACTATGTTCAGAATTCACCATGGACCACGCATCGTGCGTTCGCAGATTGATAACGCGGAACTCACGTCCTCGCGTATCGCCACGCGGACAATGAGATGGTACCGAGAGGAGACAAATTGCCACTGGATCGTTCACCCGCGAGCTCATTACTTCAGGTGACTCCTGATAGGACATCAGGTAGAGGCTCGGTCCATAGGCACCACGGATGATGATCATGGAACCTGATCCGGGAATCGGCTGTCCGTTCCCGTCCGTTAGTCGCTGGGTAATTCTAGCAATTCGACCGGGGGCACAGTTCCCTACGGACAATGTTTCGAACGCAGAGCCTGAAGTCGACGTATGCTGCAGGAATCCTGACGTGATGATACTGGGTATTGCCCCTGTGCCATAAATAGTGGCATTTGCATTCACGTTGAATCCGGCGAGTCCAAAAAGTGTTGCGGCGAGAATATGAATCGCTTTCACGATACCCCCTAGTCTTCCATGATTTAGATATCCATAGACCTATCCGTCTCACTAAGACGGAGATGTGCTTCCTTTATTACGTAACCTTCGAATTATCACCACGGGCGCGGCAATGATGGTCGTGCCTAGCACCATAAGCAGTTCCATGAAAAGCAGGCTCGGTAAATAAACCATGAATGCCATGTGCAATGGTTGCCCTTCTACATTCCATATATAGTCTGTGAACCAATGCGACGAAATGAGGTTGAGCTGGCGGATGATCGTAGCGGATACCCCAAAGCCTGCTACACCAAGAACCCAACCGGTGAGTTTGCCGCCATCCCACCAGCGTGAAACATTCCAGCCAGTAGCCCAGTAGATGACCAGAGATCCCCAAAACATAGGGGCGAAAATGCTCAATATGACCAGTATCAGCGCCTGGCCATCTTTCCCTGTACTGGTGGAAGCCAATGCCGCCAGAATTGGACCACCAATGATACTCGCCAGGGCCATACCAAGACGGTCGGACTTCCAGTCGCCGTCCACAGGCGGTTTTATTTTTGGTTCAGGCATCTGCGTTGTCCGTATAAGGTCCAAATCGCTCCCCGGCCGGTTTGGAAGGCATCATGAGCAAAATGAGCACGATGAATCCACCAAGATAGGGAATCAAACTCAATAATAACCACCAACCCGAGATCCCTGTATCATGCAGACGCCGCACCTCGGCAGCAAGGAGTGGTAGCAGGAGTATTAACGTATAGATTCCACCCAGAACCATTGCGCCATCTCGCGTCCGAAAAATGGCGAAGGCTACTATCAAAATGGCGAGCATGATCAAAATGTCCAAAAGATAGAACCACCAGAACTCGGCAACCCCTAATCGCCCGTTGAAATTGGCGTAGTTATTCATAACCACATTTTTAAACGACGATACCATTCTCATAATTAACCTCCTCCAGATTGCACGGTTATCCATTTTGATAGCACCGCTATTCTATGAAAAGCCAACCACTTCACTGCGCCTGGCCATCGGTATTCACTTCCGCACTGCGTTACTTTAACATCTCACCTTTAAAGTGAGGCTGCCATCATCGCCTTCAATATGTACGTCAGTAAATGCACAATTATCCGAAATCTCATCATAACGTAGTTTTTTATAGTATGCGATATGAGGACGAGATTCCCCCGCATAAGGTTCGATTTTTATTTTCAGTATCAGCAGCCGTGGATTGATCCCTTGCGGTACAGCACGAACGAGCGTATACGAGCTACCGTCGATCGCAATCACTTTACCAACTACACCGATTTTTGATTCACCCTTCGCCCCAGAATAGTACCAAGCCCGGAAGTCATTCTCTGATATGCCCATGATGTAATCCTCCCTCAATTCAGACAGTTTGATACGCTAGCTTGAAATATGTCTGCCTCCCTGGGAAAATGCCTGCCTATCCCTGACCTTTCTGGTATCCATCTATCAACCAGCCACACGTTTTCAGTCAACCCCCATCCCCGGGAAATTGCGGGGCTTGATTTTGTACGAACAGCCTGCACCAGCCATAGGGGCTGATTTCCCCGGAAACAATACTGCAACTACCCATTTGGCCAGCCGCTTTGGCTGGAGAAAAAAATATACAACCCACACACGACTGGCCGTCTTTATTAGGGTGATCTTGGTACTGGGCATAGGCCTTGGAGTGCTTTGGTGGGGAGTTACATTCGCTGCCACATCCAGACCCGCCACCCCGAAAACCATAGGCTGGTCCCGCACCGATTGTTGCAGCAAATGCCGTTGTGCCAACAATAATACCAAATTTCTCTAGCATCTTACGACGAGAAATCACTTTTCGGTCGTCATTGCCCTGATGATCCATTTCATTACCTCCATGTGAACACGGCATCTATTATAACATCGTAAATTCTGTTAGCTGCAATTTATCAATGCGCCAACAAGCTAAAACCCCTCTTTTCAAGGGGGGATAAAGCGGCGCGGGAGTTTTGAGCGCTCAACGGTCGAGAAAGTCCCTGCGGTTTCGGAGTGGAAACCTCGTCCTTTCCGCTCTTGCGAGTGGCAGCCGGAGCTTAGGCTGAGGGCGGGGAGGATTCCACAGATATTTTCACAACACCTATGCCAATCTGAAAAAACTAAAAGGGCAAACAGATGTTACAGAAGACGTATCTCTCTGCATTCCGGGATCATCCAAAAAATCACGAATAATATAAGCCAGATGATTGCCATAACTAATAGAATAACAAGTAGCCTTTTAGGCTTAAACATTTTTTATTCCTCCCAAAAAATGTATGCCCCTTGCCGTACCCAGAATGATGCCTTGCGGCTCAGCGCGAACGAGAGTCGTAGATCTGCAATCGACCTCATACACTTTTCCCGCCACACTAATTTTCCCATCTCTCCAACGTAGTACCAAGCCGACAAATCATTGTTCGATACGCCCATGATATGGTTCCTTACTGGTAGTTTTACCTACAGAACCAAGTGCCCCCGGCGTAGTTAGTGGCTGTCCACCTATTATGTTTTTTGCGGTGCGCGATAATTGTGATGCGCCCCTCCCCTTTTCTAATGGATTATTCTGGAACTCGTGATCTAATATTGCATATTTTTTTTGCTCGGTTTTTTGCTCAGAATGTTCCGAGTTTTTCACATAGCCATATTGATAATAAATGTAGCCACCCAGCATGGCCGTCCAAACTAACCACCAAACGGATATTTTGGGAACCTTAAATACCCACCAACGGTCTCTGTCGTCTTTTGCCATTTTATTTGCCTCACTTACTGGGCTGATCTTCCAACCGGCTTATAGCTGCACCTCTAGCTGTACCTCTATCCACCATTATCCACTTGGTTGACTGGTAAGCCCATTAAAGTGATCCCAGAGAGTTGATTGCTTGGCGATGTCGTAGTGGTCTCTTGAGAGTTGCGGCTTGGTAATATCGCAACTCTCTCTCAATGGATTTCTTCTGATGCTTACCGTATTTATAAGTTCCGTTTCCTGAATGGGCGCCAAGGATCGTCAATTCAATTTCCGCGACCAAGAAATTTTTGAAGTGTACGATCAGCTTATCCAGTGACATGGATAAGGATTCTGTTTGCCAAACTTCCGGATGAATAAAGGCCTCAGCCACAGTCTCCCCTGGTAAGTTTGAAGTGGGGTTTGTTGTCGCAGATGAAATTCCGGAAGCGAATGACGACGGGGAAAAGACCAGTTCCACCTTGGATAAATCTGAAATTTTGTTTTTCATGATTTTCGATACCTCGCTTCTGTATTGCTGTTTTATAGAGCCAATGCTCGGCGCGTTCGTTTACGCCTTTGTATTGAGCATAGCCCCGCCCCCACAGACTACAACCCCCCCATTTGGGGGGGGTGAGGCAGACTGGAGGAGTCGCCGAACGCGAATAATCAGTCGCCCGCAATATCCGGCCCCAGCATACCCGCGATGGCCGCGTGCAGGACTTCTGCTGCAATCGGCTTCTGCAGGAGGACGAAGCCCGACTCACGGGCCTGACCCAACGCTTGCGAGGCGCTCTCTCCGGTGATCATCAGTACCGGGAAGGGGCCATATTCCTGGCGCAGGCGGGTGGCCATCGCCGCTCCGCTCTCCGCCCCTCCCAAACGCAGATCGGCGATCAGCAACTCGGGCGGTCCCAGGCGTGTGAACAGGCTATTGGCCTCTGCGGAGGACCCCGCCGTGTGCATCTCACTCCCCCACAGACTAAGCAGGGTGCGCATACTGTTCCGGATATCCGGCTCGTCATCTACCACGTAAACCCGCAGACCCTGCATGATACTCTGCGTGGTCTCCTCTCCCGGAACGGCGGGGGGATGCCCAGGCGAAATCATCGGACCGGGGAAAATCACCCGAAAACAGGCCCCCTCTCCTGGCGCTGACTCGACGCTGATATGCGCCTCCATCAATTCACAGAGGCGGCGCACGATGGACAAACCCAAACCCACACCCTGGCTGCGGTCGCGTCCGGGGTTATCGGTCTGGTAGAACTCCTCGAAGATATGCTCCTGTTCGACAGTGGCGATGCCCTTGCCGGTATCCGCGACGGACAGGACGGCGCCGCCATCCGCCAGCATCGTCGCAACGCGGATCTCTCCGTGGTCGGTATATTTGATGGCGTTGTCGATCAGGTTGCGTGCTATCCGCGCCACCGCAGGAGCATCCCCGGTGATCTGTATTGGGATCAGGGTGCTGCGGATCACCAGTCCTTTCTCGGCGGCGGCCGCGTCATACTCGGCACAGACCTCGGCTACAGTCTGGTCCAGGGCGAAGATTTGCTGTTGCGGCGTATAGCACCCCGAGGACAGCCTCGACAGGTCGAGCAGGTCCGTCAGCATCCCTCCCAGCGCGCGCACGATCTGGTCGATGTTGTGTCCGACCTCCCGGAGGGTTTGCGGCGACGGATTCGCGGCCAGAACGGCGCTGTAAATGGACAGCGCATGCAGGGGCTGTCGCAGATCATGACTGGCGGCGGCGAGCACCCTGGCCCGCGCCTGGGCCGTCTGCTCGGCCCGGTCTGTCGCGGTGCGCGCCACGGCGTTGCTGCGCTCCAGATCCTGAAGTATACGGTCCCGTTCCTGACGGATCTGGACCGAACGCTTCAAAAGACGTTCGCTCTCGCTGGACACTCCGATCAGAAATCCCCAATACAGCAGTGTGAGCCCCGCAACCGGCCCCGTCTGACCGGGGTGCAGCACCGCCCAGGTGACCGAGGCACCCAGCAGCACCAGGAACGAGTATGCCGCCAGCATATATTTGGAGGAAACGGCCACCGAAACGCCGGCAGCGGCGATGGCGAACAGAATGATTTCGATCAGCACCTGATGGAGAAGGGGAAGGTGACGGAGGAACAGCACGGCGGCCAGCCCCACCATAGCCCCGGATAGCGCGTCCAACACCATGAAGACGGTGTGCATATGCTGCGGCGCTAACGTCTGCACACGGGGCAACATCCACCAGGCGCTGACGGCGCGCAGGCCCTCCGTACCCACCGTGAGCACGCTCCAGACCAGAAAGATCCCCAAAGGCACTGCCGGTAAGACGATCCACCCCACGGCGATCACGAAGAGCAGTTGGACGATTGGCATGTGCAGGAGGATACGCGCGTGCAGGGTGACGACCTCCCGCGTCGTTTCCTGTTGGAGGGCGGATGGGGCATCCCGATCCGTAATGGGGGGATCTGACAGCAACCATGCCATGAGCCTGTGCAGGCGGCCACTGCTCCGTGGTTGGGCGCTGCCCCGCACGTCAGTCATGACGCCGCAGGTAGAAGCGACTAGCCTTGATGATGGCCTCGGCTCGACTATGCACCCCGAGAATCCGGAACACTTCGCCGATGTGTTCCTTGACAGTGTATTCGGAGAGTGAGAGTTCGCGGGCAATCAGTTTGGTGGGTAAGCCGCGGCTCAAGGCGTACAGCACCTCGCGCTGGCGCGGTGTCATCGCCGGGGCTGCGGGCGGCGAGACCGGATCGCCGTCGCCGATCCCCGGAGGCAGAAAGACTTCCCCAGCCAATACCCGCAGCAAGGCTTGCAGGAACACCTCGGAAGGCGCGCTCTTGGGAATGTAGCTCATGGCCCCGGCCTCCAGACAGGCCCGTACGGTGGCGTGGTCTTCCGATCCCGAGACGATGACCACCGCGACCCCCGGTGCTGCGGCCTTGATCTGGCTCAAGGCAGGCAAACCACGCTCCTGATTGAGTTGCAGATCGAGTAGGCAAAGCCGAAGATCAGGATGCGCCTGAACCAAGTACAAAGCCTCGCCAACATTGGACGCCTCAAATATCTCGACATCCGGGGCTATACTAGCCAGGAGCAACCGCAAGCCAGCCCGGAATAAGGCGTGATCATCAGTCAGGAGAATCTTCATAGGTGGCAACAAGCCTCGGTTTGAAAGTGGCTTAAAAGTCAGGGAAACCCGCCGCTCATTAATGTAGCATCCAATCGGGCTGTTGATACCCCCCAAAAGAGGGGGTTGATGATATCCCAAGATCGTTTACTCTTACTATAAAGATGGTGTTAGGGGACTCATAATTCCTGCTTATCATAAGGAAATGGGCGCTTGCCAAATCCTAAGCGTAAGGCAACAAAAATGGGCTTTTCGTCAGATCGAGTGGGTAGGGATAGAATGCCGTGGAGCAGTCACGCCCCTGGAAGGAGTTGAGGATGGCCCAAGAAGAGCTGTTTTCACTCGCGATAGGGTTGGATGCGCCGTGGTTGGTGGATCGTGTGACCTTCACGGTGGAAGAGAAGCGGCTGGACCTGCACACCAACTTTCCCGCTGGCAGCCGCTTCGCTTGCCCGGTCTGTGGCGAGGAGTGCCCGGTACACGACACCCGTGAACATACCTGGCGGCACATGGACTTCTTTCAGCATGAGG
>JAKAVW010000110.1 GCA_021827445.1 Pseudomonadota bacterium | reverse complement strand
GCGCTTCTGATATGGTGATGGTCTTACCACCTGCCGCAGCGCAGACCGCCTCATAGGGGGCGGCCATCTGTGGCGTGGCCGGGTTACGGGGGATGTGAGCATCACCAAACGCGCGCGCGTGATACTCACGATATGCTATAATGTGAGTATCACGTTTATAGAGAGGACCCGCCATGCCCAGGAAGCCCATCCACGACCAACCGATGACCGCAGCGCAGCGCAAGAAGGCGCAGTATCAACGCGACAAGCGGGCCACCATCGCGGCCATTGGTGCCGAGGACGACGCGCCCGACCGGGCGTTGCTGGCCCTGATGCGAGGTGTAGGTAAAGGTGCGGATTCCGAACATGCCGCCCAGCGGGCGTGGGCAGCCTTCGGGCGGCGCTATGGGTGGGTAGTGTGATACTCACAAAACGGCTGACCTGTGGGGTGTCTCCTGGTGCCTGTGGTGTGAGAGAGGTGCGGCGCCTGCCGATTGTAATAAATAATAGTATGTAATATAATACAACTTATTACATACAAGAGGATTCCGGCATGGCATCACAGGACGAGATCTGGGCGGCGGCGGATGCGCTGGTGAAGGCGGGGGAACGGCCCACCTTGGCGGCGGTGCGCAAGGCGGTGGGTGGCGGGTCCTTTACCACGATCAGTGAAGCGATGGCCGAATGGCGAGCGCGGCAGGCCGTCGCGGAGCCCGTCCGCGAGCCCGCGCCGGTGGCGGTCTCCCAGCACGCGGCGGTGCTGGTCTCTGAACTCTGGGCACAGGCCCAGGCGATAGCGCACGAACGTTTACAGGCCGACCGTGAAGCCCTGGAAGCCGCGCGGGTGGAGATGGCCCGGGAACGGGCCGAAGCCGTAGAGCTGGCCGACCTTCTGGCGGGTGAGCTGGATCTGGTGCGTGCCGAGCTGGAAGCGGGGCAGATGCTCCTGACTGAAAAAGACGAGGCGATCCTGGAACAGACCCAAGAGATCGACAACTGGCGTGGAGAAGCTTCGCTGATGCGGGAGAAGGCCGCGCTGCTGGAGGGCAAGGTGGCGGGTCTGGAGCAGGCACTCCAACAGATCAGCCCGCGTATGATTCCGGTGATCGGCACGATTGGCGACTGATGGCCGTTTGTCGCTAATCGCGCATGGCGTTGTCGCTCAGTATGTTGTTCAGGGCTTCGGAGACGGTTTCCTTCCCACTCTCCTGATTGGGTTCTGGCGTCCTGCGCAGGGTGTCGAGCAGCGGTGCCAGTCGTTTTTTATCGACTTCCCTGGTGATGGACTTCTCGGCTTCTTCCAATAGCCATGCCCGGATTTTGGCGTCCTTCCGGGCGGCGTGAATCAGCATGCCCCCCAGGATGATTTTCTGGCCGTTCTCCGTGCGTCTGCTCTGTTCCCTGAGGCGAGCCAGTCTGTCTTCCGCCTCTGCTATTTTCTGATCCAGTGTCTGCGCCATGGTGCTATCCTCATGCGGTTGAAGCAGGCATACTATCATGCACCGGATGAGCGCAGCGAGTACGGAAATGCGCACTTACGACTTGCTGCGCAAGTCAGAGCGCCCTGCGGGGCCAAAGAAAAAGCCATAAACAGAGGATCCGAAAAGTGGCCATTTATCACGCCAGCACCAAACCGATAGCGCGCAGCGCGGGACGGTCCGCCGTCGCCGCAGCGGCCTATCGTGCGGGTGTCGAGCTGGTGGATGCGCGCACCGGGCTGGTTCACGACTATACCCGCAAGGGCGGAGTGGAGCTGACCGAGATCCTCACGCCGGACGGTCTTGGTGTTGAGCGCAATGCACTTTGGAACGCCGCCGAACTGGCCGAGAAGCGCAAGGACGCTCGGACGGCCCGCGAATGGATCGTCGCCCTGCCTGCCGAGCTGGATGCCGGGCAGCGCCGTGATCTGACCCATGATTTTGCGCAGGCCTTGGTGGAGCGTTATGGCGTGGCGGCGGACCTGGCTATTCACGCCCCCGACCGGGAAGGCGATAACCGGAACCACCATGCGCATCTCCTCACCACCACCCGGCAGGTCAGCCGCGCCCCCGATGGCGGACTGACCATGGGTGCCAAGACCCATATAGAGCTGTCCGACAAAGCCCGCCGAGAGCGCGGGCTGGGAGCCGCTGCCGACGAAGTGAAGGCCGTCCGTGAACTTTGGGAGCACACGGCTAATGCCGCGCTGGAGCGGGCTGGTGTGGAAGCACGGATCGACGCCCGCAGTCTCCAGGCGCAAGGCGTAGACCAGGAGGCGACACAGCACCTAGGTCCGGTAGCGTCTGAAATGGAGCGGCGAGGGAAGGAATCCGACCGGGGCGACGGCAACCGCGAGGTCAGCGTCAACAACGAGGAACGGGCGCGGTTATCGGCGGAGATCATCGACCTGCAAGCTGAGCGGGAGAGGCGCGAGCGCCGGGAGGCCGCGCGGCGGGAGTTTGAAGCCTCCCATCGGGATGCGCGCCCCGATGTGGTCCTGACCGCCCGGATCGTGGCCCACCGGGTGGCCGAGCTGGCCATGCTGGAGCAACTGGATATACGGTGCCGATGGAATGAGCGCTGGGTGAGGAACGGCGAGAAAGCAGAGCAGGTCCGTCTGGCCGCCATCGAGGCCCGGCGCGAGGCGGAGGCACGGGCCAGGGCCAAGCGGGAGAGCATCGAGGCCGAAGCCCGCGCTCGTGTCGAGGCCCAGCGGCAGTCTGACATTGAGGCCGAGCGTGAAGTTCGGCGGCAGAAGCTGTTGGATCTCGCGGAATGGTTACGAACCGATAAAGAAGCGAAAGCGAATCTGCGTCAGGCCTACCTGTCAGCGGGATATCAGCTGGAAGAGCGGGACGGCAAAGAAGTGTGGGTCTATCCCCATACCGATCTGAAAGCCGAGAAGGATGCAGCCTATGCCGCCCGGAAGGAATGGGATGCCCGTAAACAGGCATTAAAAGCGCAGCGACTGGAACAGGACCGCGCTACCGAACAGGAAACCCGGCCCGGTATCCGTCACCCGCAACGCTCTACCTGGCAGGCATGGCGGGCACAGACGCTGACCCGGAAATATAACCCCGCCTATTCGGCGGAGATGGCGGAGCGGGACATATACTGCCGGTGGATGCCGGAGGATGGCGGGCTTTATCTGCGTCTGGGAAAGGCGGAAGTGATTGACCAAGGCCCGCTCATCCTGGCGAAGAACGGCACTGGCGACATCCCGCTGATGATCGATACCGCCCAGGCGAAGGGCTGGGAATCCCTGGAGTTTACCGGAGATGTGAGATTTCAGGAGCAGGCCGCTATGGCGGCATTACGGGCGGGGTTGAAAGTGGCCGATATGAATCTCGCGCGACGGGCGCGGGAAGCCATCGCAGAGCAGGCCAAGCCAGTCATTGAGCCGGAATACAAACCATCTTCTGTGGTGGTGCCGGGTATCCGCTATATTGTGGAAGAAACGGCTGACCATGCGCCGATGAGGGACAAGCATGGTGAGATCATGCTGTTTGACACCGAAGCACAAGCATTCGAGGTTCGTAAAATTCTTGGCTTCAAATATCCGATAGTCCCTGTTTCGGTCGAGCAAGAGCCGACCAAGCCAGCGCCCGTCAAGGTGTCAGAGAAGCCCTCTCCAGATCTGACCGATCTTGAAGCCCGACGGCAGAAGTTGGTGGAGTTGGTGAAAGTGCTGAGTGCTGATGCGGTGACAAAAATTGAGGACGTGCGTAAAGCCTATTTGGCGGCGGGATACGTGGTAGAACCGCGGGAAGGGGGAGCGGTTTTTGTGTATCCCCCCGGGGATCTGCTGGAAGCGCGTAAAGCGGTAACTCAAGCTCGCAAAGACTGGAAAGAACGGGCAGACCGAAGCGGAGCGCAGCGGGAACCGATGGTGCCGAAAGCGCAGATAAACGCTTATGGATCGGAGTATGCCCGCAGGGACGGCTGGAAAGGGTCGTTTACGGGCGCGGTGATTGCCGTCGATGAAGGTCATGTCTATGTGGGAGCGAAGGGCGGCGGTGGTGCGCCACACTGTATCGCGATACCGAAGGAGCGGTTTAAGACCCTCCCATCGAAAGGGCTGTATGCCACGTTCACCCCGGGAGATGCGCAGCGTCCTGCGGGCTGGAACAAGGTGCTGGGGAAGATGAATGGGCAGGGGCGACTGGTGAGAGACCAGGAGAAAGGCAAGGGCATTGGCGATTAGGGCTCCAGAGCGACAGGGGTGCCCAGGCAAGAGAAGGGCGGAGCGTTGTCACAGTGACAATCTCAAAACCCGTTCATTCCCGGATGAACCGAGAAAAGCAAATCAAGAGTGGATTATGAGAATAATAAGGGACTGATTCAGCTTGTCACTGTGACAGACGTTGAGAGACTCTCAAAAAGGGTCGGTTGCGAGAGGTTTGCACAGGGACAGGATCAGGCCGAATCTTGCGGGTCTGTTTTGCCGCGCTCATGGCTTTTGCCCGTCAAGGTCAGCAGCTCGGCCAGCAGTAAGCGGTTTTCCAGATCCAGCAGGTTTCCCTGATGCATGGCCCCCTCGGCATCCCCGGCATCCAGGAGAGACTTGGCCGCACGGGAGATCTGATGAAGCCGTTCGTGGCGGACGAGGAGACCCGCGAACTCCGGTGACTGACCAAAGCGGCGGGCGCCATCCCCCCGCAACCATTGCCCCAGATGGCAATATGTTTCGGCATCCTCTTCCAGGACATGGGATGGGAATGGATTTTCCTGGCGCATGGCGCGGAGGAATTTCTGTATACGCAGGATATGCCCTTCCAGGATCGGTGGCAGGATATCCATGGGGGGCAAGGCGTCCCCCAGCTTGGGAGCGGGGCGAAAACGAGCTATCCAGGCAGGAATATCCTCGGCAGGAATCGGCCTGGAGAATAGATATCCTTGCAGGTGACTGCAACCCATCTTGGTCAGAAGATCGGCGTGCTCTGCCATTTCCACCCCCTCGGCAATCACCTTCAGGCCCAGCATGCGACTGGCGGTAATGACCGCTGTGACGATGGCGAGATCCTTGGGATCATCGATGATGTCGCGCACAAAGCTCTGATCGATTTTGATGGTATCGGAGGGGAGCTGTTGGAGGTAGGTCAGGGAGGCGTTGCCCGTGCCAAAGTCGTCGATGGCAATGCGTACCCCCAGGCGATGGCAGTTGTTCAGAATGGCTTGCGCCCTTGGCAGGTCGTGCAAGGGTGCAGACTCGGTGATCTCGATTTCGATCTGCTCCGGCCGCAGGCCGGGATGCCTGGCGAGTGCTTCCTGCAGATCCTCCAGAAAACGGGCGTCGAGCAGGTGGCGCGTGCTGATATTCAGCGAGACGAGCAGCGATAGACCCTTCTCTTGCCAGATTGCTCCTTGTCGCAACGCCTCGATCAGGACGAAGCGCCCGATGGGGCGCGCGAGGCGGGGATGATCCAGTGCGGAGAAGAAGGCCGCGGGCGCAAGCAGCCCTTTCTCTGGGTGATTCAAACGGATGAGGGCTTCCACGCCCAGAACTGTGCCGGCGCTGGATACGATCGGCTGGTAGTGCAGGACCAGCCGGTTTTCGTGCAACGCCTGCTTCACCATGCCGTGTATCGCCACTTCTGTTTGTATGGCTTCATCCAGGGCCAGGGTATGCAGATGAAACTGGTCTCGGCCCGCATCCTTGGCGGCATAGAGCGCCATATCGGCGTGCCGTATCAGGGTGCTGGCATCGCTGTCGTCCAGGGGATAGATGGTGACGCCGAGGCTACCGGAAATGCTGACCGCTTCGCCCTCTATTTCCAGCGGCTCGCGGATGGCGGCGAGCAATCGCTCGCAGATGACTTCGAGATCGTCCAAGTGTTCCAGGCCGGGCAGCAGCAGGCCAAACTCATCGCCGCCTATGCGCGCGAGGGTATCCCCTGCCCGCAACTGCGCCTGCAATCGTTGCACTACGGCTTGCAGCAGATAGTCTCCGGCCCTATGGCCCAGGCGGTCATTCACCTGCTTGAATCCATCCAGGTCCAGGATCGCTACTCCCAAAAGCTGCTCGTGCCGCAGTGTTTGATCTCTGGCGATTTTCAGGCGGTCCAGGAAGAGGGTGCGGTTAGGTAACCCGGTGAGGGGGTCGCGTAGGGATTGGTTGCGGATCAGAAGCACCAGTTCCCCTAGATGCGCAAAGGCGTCGTAGTACGCCGATCCCACCCGACGGAAATACCCCTTCTCGCTCACCCCGATCAGGCCTACGCCACGCAGAGCCTCAGATCCGAAAGGAAAGAAGCCGATTTCTTCGATGCGGTTGCGCAAGGCCTTGACCCATTCCGGCGCCTGCGGATCATCCACGGACTGAATGACGGTGTGCCCGCTTTCCAAGGCTTCCCAGCAGGGATCTCCGGCGATCTTCGGAATCTGCAGCGCAGGCAACGGGAGTCCGGCCAGGTATTCCAGGGTTAATGCCTCTCCCATGGCGTCGCTCACCACGTAACCGGCCAGGCGCACGCCGGCGTTCTTGCGCGGTAAGGCTTCGCAGATCTGCTGCAGCAACTCCTCCGGGCGCGGGGAGTCGCTGCCGCGGGGAGTCGCGAGCACGCCCATCAGGAGATCAAACAAGGACAGCCTGTCTGCGTCCGTTTCGCGCGCGGCGTAGGTATAGCCTTCGATCTGGATTATAAGGTCGCCGACCAGCAGACGGATCAGTGCGTCCTGCAGTAAAGGCCAGTCGCTCGCGAGAGCCTGCGCCCGAAGTGCTTTTTGCCAATGGCGCCAGTAGAGGACATAGGCGCCGGCGATCCAGGAGAGTTCGATGCCGAGACGGTGGTGCAAGGCCCCGATTCTTTTCACGGACTCCCGCCAAGGTTCGTCCAAGCGGCTGGCCAGCAGGTTTCTGACGTGTTCCGCCTGCTTCTGGATCAGGGCATCCAGGCGTTCTGGGGAAAAGTCCCGGAAAATGGCGGCGGTGACGGAGTGCGCGAGCAGGTAGTCATAAAAAGCATGGGCAAGCGCCGGCGCTTCTGCGTCCAAGGCATTCCGGTACCGATCAATGACCAGAAAGTCCGAATCCTGCAGACCGAGAAAATCGGGGAGGGTACTGACTTTGGGCATGGCGTTAGCTATTCCTGGAGCGTGACGAGTCCACTATTTTTTTCATAAACTCAGCCTTTTTACAGAGATAAAGCTGCTCTGCTTTTTTGCGTTGGTCAGCGGTAAGTTGCATCTTGATACCGATCAAATGCCGGTAAGGACGCCCTCCGGGGAGGTTTTCCTGGCGCACCGTCGTTACCACGGTCTCACAGACTCCGCAATCGAGCACCTCGATCTCCGCCAAGAGCGCTTCTCCGGAGGCAAAAGACTCGTCTGTATAGAAGCTGGCGCCAGATGGACTAAAATCGTTCAGGCGAGCAAGGACTGTCCGACCGTCGAGACGACGCAGCAGGATATCACCCTCTATGGTTACGCGTTTATTCGCACGAGTTTTCCTTACATAGACCATAGATGGGGGGGAAAGGTGATACCGATTCTGGTACCTGTAGTTGAGAGTCGAAAGCCCCATGTAGATCTGTTTTTCCTGTTCTATAAAGACCAGCGTCCGCTGATAGGCATCGTCTCCTATTGAGACTTCTGCTGTCGGAGTGAAAATGAGATCTCCCGTGACGGGATCGCAGCCCTCAAAACGATAAAGATGGCCATGGTCGTTAGTCGCTGTCGAGAGTAGAACGGCGGCACCCCCCGCTTTGGTGCAAAGCTCTGTTTCTGCAATTGGTATGGCCGTCGAAAACTCCGGGGTTAGGATACGCATATACTCTGCGAGATCCATATCGATCCTCAGGGGCAGGACCATACCCAGGTTTGTGTCGTCCGTACTTAAGGGCTGGCTCATATGATCACCTTATTGCCACATGAACAGCGAGAAAAGCACGCAAGACGAAAGGGATCATTCTGTCTCGTGAGCGCTGACCCAGGCTGGGCGGATGGCCTGATTTTGCTGGGTTCTCCGCCTGCCGGTGAGGAGCTATTTTGAGACAAAACGATGAGGCCGCCCATTTTGCGTCCTGTCAGGATAGTTCGAGACGGCGCTCAATGCGTCCGATGCGCTCGGCCAGCTTGTCCAACGTGATCTGCTGCCTGGCATCGGTTTCCTCACTCAGGTTGATCTCACGTTTCACCAGATTCATAGCTTGTTCCAAGCCAGACATGCGGTGTTTCAGGTCGCCCATATCCTCAGCGATTTGATCCACGCGTCCTCGGATATGGCGCAAGTGTTCCAAAACCAGGTTTTCGATGTTTTCCATTGTGGTAGGCCCGTATGAGTCTGTTCTGCCAAGCATAGGCGGTTTAATGGATTACTAAAAGGCACAGCCCGTTTGTCTTTCACCACGGCCACCACTTTTTTCTTTTTTGAAGTGCTTCAGGCTGCTCTGGCGGTTGATGGATCAGTGCTTGTATCTGTTGTTGAGATCGTTCTAGCCGCTCCTGCAACCATTTTTCGCGGTCATCTGCCTTTCTCAGTAACTCGTCCTGTCGCCTGACAACCTCCTGCAATGCGGCAACTTTTTCTGCTAACAGGCCGTGTTCATTGTCTAATTTGGACGTGTTGAATTGTTCATTTTGGCTATTATGAACGGCACTACCGTGAACGCTGCCAAATACTCTAAGCATCTCAGACATATCAACGGCAGGCTTGCCGTCGTCCCCTTGAACAAAGCTAAGCGCCCCAGACTTGTTGTATTTGTATAGGGTTGTTCGGCTCTTTCCAAAGAGTCGCGCAGCTTCTGTAATGCTCAATATGGCCACTGTCCGCCCCATTCTGTGAACGTGTTGTAGTGTTCATTGTGAACGAAAACGTGTTCATGGTGAAGCACACGCCAATTCCTCAACCAGATTTGACGACTCCAGCAGGTTTTCTTGCTCAGATAAGGTTGGTTAAGGCGAATGTTGTGGCTTTGGTGAGATGTCGGCTCCGGACGCACAAAGGCCCCGATCCTTTCGGATCGAGGCCCCTGGCATCCTGCCGCCGCCTGGCAGGTAGGAATTTTTTACAAATGG
>JAKAVW010000109.1 GCA_021827445.1 Pseudomonadota bacterium | reverse complement strand
TCCTCATCGGGATTGGCGCGCCAATTGATGGGCTTCGTACATCGTGAACAGCCCAAGATCAGCGAGGAAGACATTCGGCCATACTATGCCATTACTCCTGTTTGAAGAGCTGCCAACTGTCCATTAACACCGGATAACACCGGAAGCGGGAAATGGCTCACGCTGACTCTAAATGCTGTACTGGAGCAATTAACCTACTTGTAATATTTGTGTATTAGGTTAAAATGGCGGAATGGAAAAAGGTATTCCTCACTGCAAGCTGGCCACCGTAAAGGCATTGACCGAAGCCGGTAAGGTCAACACTACGGTCAGCGCCTTCAATGGCGCCCGTGAATTGGGGATCAATGATCTTGCCGGGATGTGTACCATGCCAAGACAGATAACAGTGCTGATTGTTTCTTTCAAGGAGTTGTGACCATGAAATGCCCATGCTGTGGCGTGGCTGAATTGATCCATGATACCCGCGATATGCCCTACATATACAAGGGCGAAACCACCATTATTCCAGCGGTGACTGGCGACTTCTGCCCGGCGTGTGGCGAGGTTGTCCTGAACCGCGAATATGGCGGCCGTTACAGTGAGTTGATTGGGCAATTCCAGCGTCAGGTGAACTCGACCTATGTTGATCCTCACTACATCGCTCTGGTGCGCAAGAAGCTTGATCTGGATCAACGCCAAGCCGCTGAAATCTTCGGCGGCGGAGCCAATGCCTTCTCGCGTTACGAAAACGGCAAGACCAAGCCGTCTTTGGCGCTGGTGAAGCTGCTCAAGGTGCTTGAACGGCATCCCGATTTGCTTAACGAGGTTAAATCTGGGCCTGTGTAATGCTATGTAATATTATGCGGCATACTACACAATGTAACATAGCATTATGTAGGTGTTGTTTGTCACGGGCGGGCGGCGGGCTGTCTGCAAGGGCCTTAGACCTCGCAACCGCTTGCGGCGAAGTGGAACCAGATAATTAGTCAGAATCAAGGCATGGATTATTGCGTGTTTATCCGGTTGATGCACCCGGGCAGCTAGGATGAGTCCAGTCACCGGAATAAAGCTCTGCGTAAGTTAGGGCAGCAACATCCCCACGAACCCAAAAAGTGAGCGGAACCAGTTGACTTTATTCAGTAATTAACCGCCGGAACCCAGGCATGGACACATCAGAAGGAAAGTCCGTCGTATTGAAGAATATCCATTTGCATCGACTAAAATCACACCCTCACCTTTTGGGTGCGTCAACCGGATAAGCACAGATTATTGAACGACTTTTAACCCACTTTCAGAGCCGGATTTAACCCAGAAAATGTCCATCACGGAGTGTTCTGAAAGCTATTGCTCTCAGCATGGAGCCATTCATGAAGGCGAGAATGTGCAGCGCTTTCTGAATGGAGTTGACGGGCTCACGGTGGGCACGGCCATTATCCGTTAGCCGTCTAGGGACACCGAACTAATACTTACCTATAAAGGAGTGCAATGAATGAGCCTGAATCGAGATGACTTGCTGGATTACGCCAAAGCCCTGCTGGAACACCTCTCCAGCCTGGAGATGCTGTGCGAGGCTGACGAGGCGATGGAAAATACTATTTTTTATATGAACCATACGGCGCTAGACGTGATGAACTTTCATCACGGCCGACTCAACCCCATGCTACGGGGAGCAGATGTGCGCACGGCCCTTGGCCACTCTATTCATCAGTTTCACAAAGACCCGGAGCGTATCCGCAACATTTTTCGAGAGCTAGTCGCTGGCACGGAAAAGGAACATAACACCGAGCTCACGCTGGGGGGCGTTGCCTTTGCCCTGAACTTTGCCCCGGTGCGCGACGATAAAGGTCAGGTTATTGCTTTTCATGCGTCCTGGCGGGAAATTAGTGGCGCCAAGCTCGCAGAAAGTGTCATCAGCAGCATGGGACTAAGCGCGACACAACATGCGGAAAAGATGATTATAACCGCTGAACAAACAGCAGGAGCCATGCAGGATGTAGGCGGGACATTACATACTTTGAGTGCGTCTATAGCCGAAAACCGCAAAGCTTCTCAGGGATTGATTACCGAAGTGGGTGCTATTAGTCGTATCGCCAAAACTATCCGGGAAGTCGCCTACCAGACAAACCTGTTAGCTTTGAACGCTGCCATTGAAGCCGCCCGGGCGGGAGAACATGGACGTGGCTTTGCTGTGGTGGCCGATGAGGTGCGGAATCTTTCCAAACGGGTACAGGAAGCCACGGAAGAGGTGCAAAGCAATATCATAGCCATTGAGAATTCGGCTAAATCTATTGACTCTGCAGGCCAGACTTCAGAGAAACAGGCCAAAAATGCTGAGTCAGTAACCAAAGCGCTAAGCGCCAGGGTCGCTTCTCTCAACCTGCTGGCCTCGCTGATGTCCATTGACAGCGCAAAAAATGAATTACGTCTATCCGTTCGGGGGGCCATCAATAGTGCGCGGAAGGGCAGCCTTATTGATAAAATAGCAGATGGACAGCAATGTGCATTTGGTGACTGGTATGACGGCATTGGCCGCAAGTTATTAGGAGGTGATACGTCATTTCATAAACTAGAAGCTGCCCGTAAGCATTTCAAAGACATATTGCAATCCATCAATCAGGCGATAGGCTTAAATGATAAAAGTGAAGTTATACGCCTTAGCAACGAGATTTCAAACATTGAACAGGAAATCATCGGAAAGCTCGATGCGATATATAGTGGCGTAACAGCAGCACTGCGCTAAGGGAGAAAGGTATGACTAGTGTGATGCAGGATGTGGACGAACGCTCCAGGCTCGCCGGCACTAACAAGTTTGAGTTGCTGGTGTTTCGGCTGGGCAAGGATGCCAAGTCGGGCACTCGGGAAGTTTTTGGTATCAACGTGTTCAAGGTGCGAGAAGCGCTGGTTATGCCCTCCATCACCCCCATGCCGGGGGCACCGGAACATGTGATGGGGGTAGCGAATATCCGTGGCCAGACAATCCCCGTGGTAAATTTGCCCGCCGTGGCCGGTTGCGTTCCCTCTGGGCTCAACATTCTTCTTGTCACGGAATATGAACGCTCCATCCAGGGCTTTGCCGTGGAAGACGTTGAAGAAATCAAGCGACTCGACTGGAGTCGTGTGGTGTCGACGGAAGTCGCGGCGACAGGCGGTTTAGTCACCAGTCTTGCCCGGTTGGATGAAGACGACGAAAAGGGGCGTCTCGCACTGGTGCTGGATGTGGAGCAAATTCTGCGACTCGCCTTACCCCCACGCTTCAAGGGGGGCGATGAGCTTACGCAGGCGCACGAAGTACATATTCCGCCGGGCTCGGTTGTTCTCTTCGCCGACGACTCGGGTGTGGCACGCAGTCAGATTGAAAAGGCGTTAACCCATCTGGGACTCCCCTTTATTGGGACCCAAAGCGGCAAGGAGGCGTGGGAACGATTGCAAGCCATGGCAAATGAAGCCAAGGCGGCGGGCATCCCTACCCGCAACAAGGTGGCCATGGTGCTGACGGATCTGGAAATGCCGGAGATGGATGGATTCACCCTCACCAGGCACATCAAGGAAAATGATGTGCTGAAGGATGTGCCTGTGGTGATTCACTCTTCACTTTCCGGTTCTGCTAACGAATCCCATGCCAATAGCGTGGGTGCCGATGGTTATGTTACGAAATTTGTGCCAGATGAACTGGCCCGTGCCATTTCTAAGGTATTGTGATACCCCCGTGAGTTGAAGTTACCCACTATGATGGACCCATTGGTCAGGGTTACCACACGCTGTGGGACCCTTGGCCATCCCAAGGTGTGTCTGCTGGGCACTTTCCACGGAGTCACCGGCGAAATGCCTACAAGAACCCTCACGAAACTATCCGACTCCTTAAATCGCTGTTTCTGGGAACACGGGCTGCCTATGCATTTGCTCAGTGCGTAGATTATACAACTCGTCCGTTTGACGACTGAGAAAAGCTTACAACATAACTTATTATATCATATCAGGAAAAAACAATTTATGGTCAGTGTTCGCCCATTACGCTCCGAAAAAAATCGTTTAGCGTCCGTCATCGGTGAATCGTCAGCCTGGAAAGCCATTCTCAATGCGTTGAACGCTCTCTCTAGGGCACCCTCTTCTATATCGGTCTTACTAACCGGCGAAACTGGCACCGGGAAGGAAGTGGTGGCGCGTGCGCTTCATGAGCAATCTGATCGGGCTGGGAAGCCTTTTATCGCAATCAACTGTGCCGCAATACCATCTGACCTGCTTGAGTCAGTGCTTTTTGGCTATGAAAAAGGTGCCTTTACTGGGGCATTGTCGAGAACAACGGGAAAATTTGAACAGGCTGATGGAGGTACCATTCTTCTCGATGAAATAGGAGATATGCCATTACTATTACAAGCTAAGCTATTGAGGGTTCTTCAGGAAAAACAAATTGATCGGGTCGGCGGACGAGAACCGGTAGATATCGATGTTCGCATTCTTACTGCCACGCATCGGAATCTGCGGCAGGAAGTAATCAGTCGGCGCTTCCGCGAAGATTTGTATTATCGCTTGAATATCTATCCAATAGAACTTCCGCCATTACGCGAAAGGATTTCAGATATTCCCTTGTTGGTTAATTATTTTTCCGATCGATTATGCACTAAGGGGTATCCATCATTAACAATTACTGACGCTGCACTCGATATTCTGATGCGCTACTCTTGGCCGGGGAATGTACGGGAATTGCAAAATCTGGTAGAGTGGTTAGCCGTGCAGCGGTTAAATGGGCACTCCGGACAGATTGTACCGGAAGACCTTCCTAGCTATTTATGTCATCCTTTGGTGGATTCGTTACGCACTGATTATGCCGATAATCCGTGCTCTGACAGATTGACACCCGCAGAGAAATTGGGATTCTCGGTACCTCAACCCAAAATTTCAGATGACAATTTCAGTTTGCCGGACATGTTGCGCCAGATTGAGCGCACATATATAGAGCAGGCTATGCAACGCGCCAATGGGAATATATCGGAGGCCGCCAGATTGCTGGGAGTTCCGCGAACCACCCTGTTCACTCGCGTGCAGTCGCTGAATATTCCATACATAGAGCGTCGGCGATCAGTTAGGTCACTGAAGAACATTTGATCGATAAAGATAGCTATAACTGAGTTGTAGTCAGCCAAATTGATGATTCTCTGGTCAAGTTATATGAGGGGCAGACGGCGGCATAAAAAAAGCCAAGTATTGACAGGGCTTACAGCCAGTTCGACATGGGCACTATACATAATCGCGAGGTATACATAACGCTGCATACTTGCCACTGGAGGTAAAGAGCACACCGAGGGGGCAGAAAATCCGCGAGACGTCAGGATGATACTTTTTTGTCTGGGAAAGTCGTTATGTAATTTTTGACATAATGGCCCAGGATGAAACATTAAATTTTATGTCAAACCCGGAGAACTAAAAATCAATGAGTTACGGAGCATTCAGGATGATACTTTTTTGTCCGTGAACACTTGCTGAAAAGGCCAAAAATCCAGATTGGGGTTATTTTGGCAGGGATGACATCGGCCAAGACAACTGGAAAGGCCGGGACATGCTGATTTTTGGCGGCCCGATTTTCTCCCCTACGACTCGAGCCCTTAGCTACAACAGGGGGTGTCCTAAATAGGATGATCTGGGCTGGGCGCAAGCGCCCTTGTCGCCCCGATCAATAAGCAGGTGGTGACTAAGCCTGCTTCCGCAAATTCTCTATTTCCCGCTCCAACTTTTCCAGCCGGGTAAGCACGGCATCGGGATAGGTTGGTTGTCGCATGTTCAGAATGGCGGAAGTGAGGGCGTCCAGCCGGGTATCCATGCGGGAAAAGCCTTCTTCCATGCGTTCGGTCAGGTGATCCACTCGGGCATTGATACTTGAGCTCAAGGTATCGATACGGGCATCCATGCGGGAGAACCCTTCTTCCATTCTTCCGGTGAGACGATCCACGCGGGCATCCAGACGGTCGATGCTCTGTCCATTCTCCTGCAGATCCCTTTCCAGCGCGTCAAGCCGCAGGCGCAAAGATTCCACGCCGGGAGCGATGACGCTTTCCAGCACTTTGCGTAAACTGTCTACAGTTTCTTGAACGTTCATGGGCCAGAGTATGATGCAGGGTGCGACATTATTCAATTGCGCCGCCCCGCCTTCCCCACAAACCCCCGCTCCGCTCACCGTCTTGTGGACGGCTCCGTTACAGCGTAACGGACCAGCCAGCGCACGCGCCAGCTTGCCGACCACTATAATCGACATTGGAGACGCATAGCCAGAATGCCGGATCACTCATTCAGTCATCCATGCCCATGCTGGTGACCACGCATCTTCTGTTCCCGCTTGAGATACCAGATCAGCCCGCCAACAACGGCGTTTACCACGACAATAGCGGACAGTAACGCAATCATGTACTCATTCATTTTTTGCCTCCTGATCCTTTCGCATTACGTGACTAGACGCGATTTAACTAAGGAGAACTAATTGCAGGAGTGTAAATCGGCAATGTATTGACGGAGGGCTTGGTTGACTGCGGTTGTGAACGTCCTCGCATCCGATTGTTGAGCCTGCGCTTCAAAAAAAGCGGTAACATCCCGATCCAGGGTCAAGGTGACTTGCACCCTGTCATTCACTTCGGTTTTAGGCGCTTCGGGAATGCCAGACAATCCCGGCAGTGGCCCGCGCCGCTTCACGGTCAATCGCTCCAGATCATATTCCTTGCGCATACTGATTCTCCTCTAATGTCGCAGCCTTTCGGGCGGAGATAATCCGCACCAGATCTTCACGTAACGTATAACTCACCAGAAGCAACCTGCCTTGGTTGGAGTGCCCAATCAACAATTCCCTGTCCTCTTCTTCGCTATGGTCTGGATCATAGAATGCCACTTGCCACGGATCGTGAAAACAGGTCTTCGCCTCGTCGAACGTCACGCCATGCTTTCTGGCGTTAGACTGCGCTTTTCGCGTATCCCACTCGAAAGTATAGACCACAACCCATTCACCCCATCCGCTTCGCCAGATCCTCCGCCCGCAAGTGAGTATATCGCTTCAACATCTGCAATGTCTTGTGGCCGGTGATGGTGGAGACTTCCATGGGGTTGAAGCCTTTCTCAAACAGGCGGCTGGTGGCTTCGTGGCGGAGGTCGTGGAATGTCAGGCCGGTGATACCAGCACAGCGGCAGGCGCGTTTAAATGATCGAGTCACTGTATCCGCCTTCACATCCCATACCAAACCATCCAGACGGCGGGGCAGGGCGCGCAGCACTTCCAACGCAACTGACGACAACGGCACCCGGCGAACGGTGCCGTTTTTAGTGTCTGGCAGCAATGCCACCTTCCGCGACAAATCGATATTCTCCCATCGCAAACCGCATATCTCCGACCGCCGCATGGCCGTTTCAATCGCAAATTGCACTATATAGAGTATGCTTGGATTATCATCGGCGCGGCAGGCATCCAGCAGGCGATCCTCTTCGTTGCCGACCAAGCGCCTGTCTCGACCTTGGGGCAACTTCGGTTTGCGCACGGCATCCACCGGATTGCTGATGGATTCCATGCCCCACTCAGTCCGTGCAACTTTGAATAGATGGCTAATCACGGCCAGATGCAGGCGAATGGTGTTTTTGCTCTTGCCCTCGCTTTCCATATCCTTGATCACGTCCGCGACGTCCCTTCCGCGAATGGCCGACATGAACCGGCACGCAATCGGTCGCCGTATCCATTGTTGCAACTTCAGTTCTTCGGGATGACCGTTTTTCTTTCGTGTTGTCACTTCTGACAGGTACCGCTCAATACACTCTTTCAGCGTAGTGCTTTCGGATTCCGACCGATCCCGCCACAGTCCCCGCACCATCTCGCCTTCTATGGCCGCCGCCCAGGCTTGCGCATCAGCTTTGGTACGAAACACTTTAGTCTTGGGTGGAAAGCCTTTCTTCCTGACCTTTGCCTGCCAGCCTATCCGGTTCCCATCCTGATCAATTTGCTCATAGAAGCCCGCCATCAGTCACCCCATTTTCCAGTGTCCAGCCAGCGTCCAGATGGGTTCAACATGGCTTGAAAATGACCCGTCGAAACACCCCTGAAAACAGCCTCCATTGTCCAGATAGTGTCCAGAAAATGCAAGTGGGCGCTTGAAAGGCAAAGAAAAGGGGTCTTTCCGTGAAGAAAAACCCTTATGTTTCAATGTGGTGCCCAGGGCCGGACTCGAACCGGCACGGCATAAGCCGAGGGATTTTAAGTCCCTTGCGTCTACCGATTTCGCCACCTGGGCAGGGTGCTATTTTCTTACGTTTCAACCGGTTAACTGGTCACTGTATCCTGATGTATCCCACGTTATCCCATGTTGAGTGCATCATAATTGCATCATTGCATCGCGGGGCGCATCGCGAGTGTGCATCATAACAAGAACGGGCATCACAGGCCAGATAGCAGAGCATGGCTTTTAGCATATCGCTATAAACAACATATAAATCATATCATTGACATCTATTGTGGTCGGTGCATGAGGGGATCGTTGGGGCTACCAAGATGGATTTGAAGGGGGCAGCAGGAACCCGTACCCGCAGCTAGCCCCAGCTATCACCGCCAACGCGATTCGACCAGGTGTTGGCGGTGTTCTGACCATCCAATGGGGGCGAAATGAGCGTCATAACAACCATCACCCTGGTCCTGATATGGCTGGAATTTTAATAAGAGATTGTACTATCGCGGGTGGCTCATTGCCGTTCTGCTCAATCGTTAACGTTTGCACTTCCGATCCTTAGTATGACTAGTATTATGGTCATATAGAGTACACAACTATGGCAACTTATACCTGCCTTCCAGTCCGGTTGTGTTGGTCACGCCTAGGGCGAAACGACACCCCTCGTTTGAACGCCTTATGGCCGCCGTTTAGCCACTTACAAGGATGGTCGGTGCAATGTAGCGTGGCGGATAGACATGTCAATAGTAAACCATGGTAAATCATAATAGTAAATATATTTTACTTTTATAAATTAGAAGATCATCCACAATGCCAATCAAGCATTGGAACCCAATCA
>JAKAVW010000108.1 GCA_021827445.1 Pseudomonadota bacterium | reverse complement strand
GATGCCAAAGTTGGTGGCGAAGGGGGCAACCTTCAGGGGCAAATCCTGTAGCCCTGAGTTGGGGAAAGAGAAGTTGGCCAAGGGTCCCCCCGTGCCGTTGGTCGTCGGTACGCCCATGCGGAAATAGGGGTTGGAGCTGAAGTCGCCGACAATACCCGCCTGTGGGCCAGCCATGGATTGATTCCAGTTCACCCCGAGGCTACGGAAAAAGTCTTTTTTCATTTTGAGGATTTTGACATCCAGGAGGACTACCTTTTCCATTCTCAGTGGTTCTTTCTCCGCGAGGTTTATCACGTTCTGATAGACCGCTTTGAGTTTTTCTATCCTGCTCAAATCCTCTTCAGAAAGATTCTTGCCATCAATAATGACTTTGTCGCCAACGACGCGTACTTGGGTATTGGGGTTCTTGCCGAGAAGGCTGGAAATCTCTTCGGCAGCGCGTCCAACATCCTTGGGCGCAATGACCACCCGTGCGGCGCTTTCCTCCCCGTTTTTGTACCAAAGATGCAGGTTCGTCTCGCCCGCACCCTCAGCCAGCAAGAGTAATTCTTTGCCATCGACGAGGGTAACACTGAGGATTTTTCCATTGCCGACGGCTACCCGTTTCACGGTATTCGTCGGAATGATTTTTACCTGGCCAGAGTACATGGAAATACTCGACTGGTTATCCAATTCCAGGTCGCCTTTGGCGCAGGCCAAGGCGGGTAACATCAAGGTAAATATGGCCGCAGCCAGGGATTTTTTAATCATCTTCATCGTGAACGATCTCCTGTCAGGGCTGTGGCAAGGGTGGGACGTAGGAGAACGGCAAGTACTTCATTTGGCTGGCTGGCGCATGGTCGGACAGCGCGTTGCCATTGCCGCCAGGGACAGAACTGTCCGTAGCGCTGGCTGAAGGTTGCGACGTGCCCGCGGTTTGCACATGGGCGATGCTCGGGCCGCCGGTGCCCGAAGATCCGCCGGCAATATATTCCACACCCGCCGCCGCATGCGGATAGCCGATAATGTCGTGCAGTGACACGGTGCGTTTGGGCCATGCGCCATTTTTGTCATTGCCGCGCAAATCCAGACGGATTTCTCCGCTCTTTTGCGCGACCAGAATCTTTTGCGCTTGCAGTGGCGTGACTTCGAGGGTGATTGTGCTATAGCCTTCGGCGCTGCTGTTGCCCCCGTTGGGGGACAAATCCTTTCCGGTGGCGATGACTTTCAGGTTTTGCCCCAAAAAGCGCACTAAAGCACCCTCCGGGGCTGTGGGCGTCATTTGCACGTTGATAATGGAGCTCGCGGCGGCATTGGCGCGGACGTCCGCTTGGGTAATCCACAACATGTCGACGCGGTCCCCCGGGCGGAGCATTTTGTCCATGGAGTTCTCGGAGTTCACGGAAATCGTCAGCGCGATATGCTGGCTGTCCAAAATGTCCGCAGGGCTCTCCGTGGAACTGAACATGGAGAGCGTTAGCGGTTTACCGCGCTCGGCAGGGAAAAGTAACCGTTTGTACTCAATTTTATTGAAATCGGTATCCATGACGACGCCGCCTGGCGCACTATCTGCAGGAATGTTGCGCCGCGCGACCATGGACAGGGTAAGCACCGTCTTGGCAGGCAGATTTTCGATGGGCACCACCACTGGAATGGTGCTTTCCTTTTTGGAGGTCAACTCGCGGAGCAGTCGCTGCTTCAGGGCTGACTCTTGGGCATCCAGGGACCGCACGGCGAGGAAGGCCGCGCCCAGCCCTGCCAAAATGGCGACGGCCAGCAAAATCCAGCCGGTAAGCGCACGGCTTTTCTTTTGCAGCACCGGTGGTGTGGACTCGGGTTTGATCGGGGTCGACACGGGAACTCCTCAGAAGGGCAGGGTGGCGATGGAGGCAGCCCAGGAAAAATCGCTGGAAAATTTACGCAGCGCCTCCATGATCTGGGCAATGGGACTGGGGTCGCCGATAAACAGCAACCCGAGCGCGAAGACCGCAACAATGGCGTACTCAATACTGGACTGGCCTTTTTCGTTCATGGACGTGCCCCCTACCGTTGATCCAGGACGATGACTAAGCGGCTTTTACCGGTACCATCCTCGCCAATAACGACGTCGAGCCGACGATTGCCCTTATTCATGGAGATCACGGAACCGTTGTTACGCATGGCCGGTGCCGGTTGCCATTGTTGTGCGAGCAATGCTTTGTCCAGTGACGCGCGAAGGTTGGCGGCTGGTGTATCGACACGCACGTGCAGTACCCGTCCACGGACGCCAGCATCGCTGCTCTCCACGTCCTGAAGCACCTGGGCATTGGCGGGTAAGGGCAGATCGTCGGGCAGGGCGTTGCGTTCGGTTTTCTGATTCATGCGCAGACTGGTGAGCGTACCGTAGGCCGAGTCTCCTTCCATATGCCATTGACTGGTCAGAGAATAAGGCGGAGTAATGCAGCCCTGAATATGCTCGTTGCGGAGCAGATTTTCGGTGTAGGAGCCTCCCAGTTTCGCGCAGGCTTCTACGAAATAGGAACGCAGCCGCTCCTCCTCCGCACCCACATGGAATTGCACGGCTCTCATATCCACGCCATTGACTTTGAGGTGGCTGGACAAGGGCTCCATGACGGCATTTTCGGGGGCGGGCAGGAGCGGCGCATTGTCGGCGGCGACCGCAATAGCCGGGCCGGTGAGGAAAAACGCCACGTACAGCATGCTAGCTCGAAGCTTCATCTATTTGCCTCCACTGGGGTAAGGTTGAAGGCGATCGCCATACTGCACCTCGGGGTCGATATGCCCGAACTCCAGGCGATTCAGCTCAGGGAACAAAAAACCGCCCACGGACTTGACGGTATTCACCGCACCGTTATCCAGATAACTGGTGGGCAGGAGTTTTTTGACGATGCGCACTTCTTCGGCGGGACCATTCGCGGTCCAGGCATCCGTGAGCACGGCTGCCTGCGCCGCAAATTGCGGTCCTCGAGCGAGCGGGTTGTCGGGCAGGTGGGCGTATCCCGGTAGCCCCTCCAGTTGAACCCAGACAGTGGCGACCGTCGGTCCCGTCATGCGCAGGGGGATGTCGGTCAGTTTCATGAGAGTCCCTAAAAACTTCATGGATACGCCCGTGGATATGGGCTCTTCGTGGGTGGCCACCTGGATATTGGCGAGGTCGTGCAACAGGGGCTGTCCATCATGTCGGGTCAGAATCGGATCCACGTTTTGCCCACTCCCCGTATTGGCATTCGATAAGCCCGCATTGTGCGGGCCAAAAAACCGCACGGTCGCCTCATTGCGCAGGTCTGCGTCGCTCTTGATGGCCAACCATTCCCGTCCCTGTGGCGGCTGGTCCCGCCATACGGTGCGTTCCCACGCCACATAACGCGCAGCCTCAATCGTGCGTAATTGGGTGAAACTCCATTTGCCGGTATAGATCACCAGAAAAAAGAGTGGAATGAGTGCAAAGGCCGCCACCACAACGAATTCGGTGAGGGATTGGCCGCGTTCGTCGGGCTGGTTTCCCAATATGTTTGCATGTTTTTTGTAAAATACCATGCAACCTTTTTCTGCTTTGGTAGCGACAGCGAAGCTAAGGCAGTTAATCATAGAAGCCGTTAGTAGCACATGACGTAAGTTGAAAGATGTCTTTTCCATGAGCAAGTCCTCTTTACTACTGCAATCCCAGCAGGGCGGCATATCGCGAACGGTCTGTTGAGGTTAAATCCACAAGACGTGCCTCCCAGAATGGGCTGAAGAGGTTTCCACGCTCGTAGTTGCGATCAGTGCGTTGCCATAGCGAAGCCGGACGTCGAAAATAGACCTGAGCCTTGGCAATTGCGCGCACCTGCCCGCTTTGTGCGGTTTGCGGCAGCGCCAAATTCATCCCCTGCTGCGCTGCATTTTGTTTGATGCCTAAAGCGGTGCCAGAATCCCTGACGGTTCCTCGTGGGTGTTCTACGACCACCATGTAAAATGGCATGATATCCGCAGGGTCGCCGTTAGCTTTTTTCAGCGATGGGCTTGCGTGATCAAAATCCTGATATCGGGTAATTCCATTGGCAGAAAAGCGATCTGCATCTGCTCCGTTACCTACCATGCTTTTCCCGTACGAATCTTGCTCATCGGAGTATTCAGATTTGGCCAAGCCGGACGCAGATGGATTAGCGTTCCAGGATCCCTCGTAGGGAGGGATGTATTGAGTTCTGGTATGTGGTGGGAACTGTTCTTCCGTAGATGCGTCGATTTCACGGTAACGGTGCGCAGATTGAAAGTAGTGATAGGGTGCGTCACCCGTTGTCTGCGCGGCACCCCAACCAAGAGGCGCTTCGGGTAGGGGCTCCCATTCCCCAAAAATCGCAAACTTTCTCCGCCACATATGCAAAGAGAGCGTATCCATTCCTGACCAAACATATTTTCCATTTTCCGGGTCGAGCGCAATTTGGGAGGCTCCCATGCGCGGGAGATCCCATTTAATTACCCATAAGTCGGGTGGCACTATGTCACTCAGAAGCTTCAAAGGAATAGGGAGGTCAGAACGGTTGCTCGTAAACCCATCTCGGGAGGCATTGATCATATACGCCATTCGTGCCTGCGCACTTTCTTTATCCCCTCCCCAACGCTTGATGAGATCGCCGCGATTACTAAAGTACTGACCTAAATTTGTAGCCAGAACGATACCATTTAGCTTGGCCTCATGATCGTTTAGCTTGACCATCTGTTCGGCCACGGCGGTCATCGCACCACCGGGGTTGGTATTTCCACCACCAGGATCAAAAACACCGTTGGCTATGTGATAAGCCTCCTGCGAACCACTCAGCGCAGCATCGGCGACGTCCAGCGCAGGAAGAATTACTTTAGAAGCAGTATCGATGCCTTGATCTAATGCGTTGGTAGTTTGGGCAATTGTGTTGGTGATCGTTGCGATAGCCTGTCCGACCGCAGGTATCCAAGACACAAGAGTACCCAGGCGCTGGATATTCTGTCCGAGAGTTTTTACATAATGTGACCAAGAAACCAAACTAATCGTCTGCCCGATAGCAACCTGATTGGCGACCATTGCGCGGTTGGTGTAGGAGATAAAGTTGAGTTCCCTCGCCTCCATTTGCATGGCAGAGAAGGCAGCGGCGTCGGCGGCATTTTGAGTTTTGAGTTTGGTGGCGGTGAGTTGCCCGGTGTTAAAGACGAAGAGGCCCGCGAGCAATACTACAGGGATCAGGACGGCGGCGAATAAGGCGGCTTGTCCTGATTCTGTATGCTTTTCTGCGGTAGGAAAACCGCGTTGTGGTTCAATATTATGCAACACTACATCCCCTTAATGTATGAGCTGGCATGACCTGGAATGATTTTTATAAAAGGCATTCCAGGTCATGGGCGGGGCGAACCCCGCCAACAGCTAATTACTTGCCCATGTCCGATTTGTAATCACTCATGTTTTTCTGCAGGCCTGCATTAGTCGTGGCCTGTCCAGCCGTGCCTTGGGCTGCTGTAATATCGGAATCCGCTTTTTTGCCAGACAGCTCCTGAGAAATGCCTGCCATCTGATGACGCAGTGTTTGCCCAAAGAAAGAAAACACTGCAATACCAGTGATCGCAATAAGCGCGACAATGATCAGATACTCGGTCATGCCCTGACCGTGTTCTGCGTGAGACTTCGGAATAACGAAATAATGTTTCATGGGTCCTCCAGAAAATGGGTGGGATCGCATCTACCACGGAAACATTCAAACATAGGCGAAAGTATTGTACAATATGGCTAAAAATCACTGGTATAATGTCATAATTATATGAAAAACAATATTAATAATAGCGCTCCGGTTTTGTTATAAAAATGATACAATCCCGGAGGCGCGGCATTGCAGGTAATTGAACGAAGAGCGGGTGGCTGTCACTTTAAAATAAACATGTTGGCGCGCTATTTTCTCACTTATAGATGAGCCGGATAATGTTGACTTTTACAAAAAAATAGCGCCGAATGGATTGTTCGGCGCGCTCAGTGATGATGATCTAGGCTTGGTGATCAGTTACCAAATATGCCCTGTACCAGGCTACGCACACTCTGTTGTATCTGGTAGTTGGTCTCGCTGCGAACGGCGTCTGCAGCGGTGTTGGTCAGTTCGACAGCCGGGGTATTGGCTGCAGGTATCCCGGTGTTGGGGTGGTGTTGCGGTGATAGACGCTGCTTCGTATGGTGGGTGCGCTATTCATTGCGGGCGAATGGATAATGGCCGGCGTGATGGCGGCATTTGCAGGCCGGAGACCGGCGATGGCACCAGGGCTGAGATCGACTACTTCAACCCGGCGGTTTTGCGCGCGCCCCTCATCGGTATCATTGCCGGCTATCGGGCGTGTGGCACCAAATCCGGCAACCTCAATACGTTGCCCAACTATGCCTTGCGCTGTTAAGGCCGATTTTACGGCCAAGGCACGATTTAGCGACAGCTTCTGATTGTATGCAGCAGAGCCCACTTGATCGGTGTGCCCCTCCAGACGTATGCGGAGGGAGGGGTGCCGCTCCATAAGCTGGGACAGCGCCGTCAGAGTCGACTGCGCATCTGGCCGTAGGGTCGCCTGATTGAAATCGAAGGGTAAGTGCATAGCGAAACGTCCCTGCTGAATCAGGGCGCCCGCCATACTCTCGCTGGTCAACTGTCCGGCATCGCTGCTGACCATGCCGCTTTGTATGGGTTTGGTTTGCACGGCGTACACGGAGGCGTCCTGAGAATGGCCAAACAGAGTGTTGTCGTTGATGAATACAATAGTGCGTACACCATCCGTGGCGCGATGTTCGGCACTGAGCATGCGGCCATTCTCAAAGTTGAAAATTTCCGCGTCGCCGGTGTAGCGGGTTGGAGCGCCCCGCCAGAGCGTTGCTGCCACATCTGCGTCCGGGGTTCTGCAGCCATGATCGGCACATTGCCACAAGATGTGAAACCCCGCGCGCTGTAATGCCTGCTGGTAGTTGCGGATGAACTCCAGGGGCGAGCGGTCTTCCGGTACTTTGTAACGAATGTACGTCACCTGTCCCTCTACGGTCTCCGATTTGGTGAATCCTTTTTTGCCTAAAATCCCGAGGGGAATGGTGGCCACGTCGTAATGAGCGGTTTTATAACTGTCAATGACGCTGCCAGGGTAGCGCCCCAGAAAGGGTAAATCCTGTCCGGGTTCGGCCAGTGCAAGGGCGGAGTCGGTGGATAGGAGCAACAGTAAGCTGATTCGCAGGGTAAAAGTGCGCATGTTCTTCACTCCGATCGTGATAATTGGTGGGTGAAGGGTCGTTTGCCACCGGGTCTTTTGTTTTCGATGATTTTGAGCAGGCGCGCCAGGAGCATCCGCCGGTTGGGTACTCCATGCCGTCTGCACATGACGGCGATCCGGGAGCGGATAGTACTTTCACTTTGGCCAATCTGGGTCGCAATCTCGTTTTGACCGATACCCTCCACGAGCATTTGTGCAATACGTAAATCCGTTGGGGTGAGTTCGGGATGAAAAGGTTCTTCAGTTTCGAGAACGGTGTAGAGAATAAGCAACTCTGCCTGAATATCCTTGAGTTCCGTATTGCTCAGCTCCCTGGTGATTTCCAGGTGGAATAACGCGATCTGGGTAGGAGTGGGGTTGCAGAGGAGGCTCATCGCGAGTTGCGAGGACGTCGTGATGCAGTAGGGGTGTGGACTCCCGGATGTTGCCTCGCGCTGCGCCCGGACGATCAATTCTCTGGGCGGGGCAGGCCAGCGTCCCGTAGGGTAGCGCCACCAGGATGTGGTCCGCCAGCCTTTGCAGTGGCGGTGCAGGCGATAGACCTTGATTTGTCGGAACCAGCCTTGCTCCCGCCATCCTCTAGAGATATCAGAAGGTGATCTTCCCAACGCGTAGCACTTTAGTGCCTGGCCCGCACCGCACGCCGCGGGCTGGGCTAGTAGGTTCAGCCACATATTCGCTCCCTCCAATATGGAGAATTATATAATCTATGCTATGGCACGATGTTACCGCGCTCCGCGCTGATGTCAATATGTAGCGATGCTGTTCACTATAATTGCTCGTGTTGAAGTCATCATGCTGAATTTTTCGTAAAAATAATAAATAAATACAATGTAGTATAATTTATAATATGTGATTATTGAATGCCTGTTGCTGATCCATGGATTATGTTTTAATGCTATGAACACGTTATCACCCAGAGTAATGTGCAGAGTCTAACGTAAGATGCAGGGTGTTAGTACGATTTCTCTATGAATCGATAATCAGCCCAGAAAAATGGGTGGGGGGAGCGGATGGTAAGCCATAATGTACTCGGTATTCTGGTGTTCGCTGCAGTGGTCGGGCTTACTTTTGTGGCCCTGCTGGCAACCCGGCAGGCTTTGGTGACGGGGCAGACGACGTTCGCTCGCGACGGACAGGTCAAGTTGTCGGAGTTGTTCATCTTCGCGGACTCTGATCTGTTGTGGAAACTGAACGTAGCGGCGGTGCTGGTTTTGCCGCTTATGGTTTGGTTGCTGCTGGATTCGCCAGTGTTGGCCGTTGCGACGGCCATTGTCATCGCCTTGTTGCCCCGTTTTGTGCTGCGCTGGTTGCAGAAGCGGCGTCTGGATCGTCTGCATGCACAACTGCCGGATGCCCTCATGATGCTGGCCAGCGGCTTGCGCGGCGGCGCCAATTTGCAGCAAGCCATGGAAGGGCTCTCCCGCGATCTGAGTCCACCTATCAGCCAGGAGCTGGCGCTGGTCGTGCGGGAGCAACGTCTGGGGGTCGCCTTCGAGGACGCCATAGACCATCTGGCGCAACGGGTGCCGTCGCAGGATGTGCAACTGGTGTCCTCCGCCCTGCGTATTAGCCGGGAGGTGGGAGGTAATCTCGCCGACACGGTGGCGCGACTGGGGGATACTATCCGCAAGCGACTAATGATGGAGCAGAAGATAAAGGCGCTGACTTCGCAGGGCCGTCTTCAGGGCATTGTGATGACTGCCTTGCCGGCCTTGATTATCTTTGCGCTTTTGCAGATTGAGCCGCAGGCTATGGGCGCGCTATTTAATACGATGCGCGGCTGGGCGGTGCTGGCTATCGCCATTTTGTTTGAAGTGCTCGGCTATTTCTGGATTCGTAAAATTGTGAGTATTGAAGTATGAGTGCGCTATGGGTTGTATTATTGGCACTCGCCGCCAGTATTTCTATCGGACTTTTTGTCTATGGATTGGGTATAC
>JAKAVW010000107.1 GCA_021827445.1 Pseudomonadota bacterium | reverse complement strand
ATTCTGGTTTGCCACTTTTAATTCTCTTGGAATTTACGATGTTTACGGAGCCCCGTGGTTTTTGACTATCTTGGGAATCCTGGTACTTTCTACAGCATTCTGTCTGATAAGAAATATTCCGACAAAAATAATGGGTATGATAAACATCTGGAGAGACTATGTAACTGATGGCGGCAAACATAATGGGTATCGCACTTCACTAAGTCTAGGATCCGCGACAGCGGCCCTTGCTTCATGGATGACTGCGGCGGGATATGCGCCGCGTGTTAGAACTACAAATACATCGGCTTCGCTGGTATCGGTTCGTGGGCGTTTTTATGGCGCAGGCTACATACTGACACATGCGGCAATTGTGATATTCTGCCTGGGTGCAATGTATAATGCCAATCTGCCACAGAAGTGGCAGTTATGGAACGGATCGATAATTCCCGAGACTAATTTTTCTGAGCCGATATCTGATGTACCACAAGTGTCCAGGTTGCCACTGAACAATGCCGCGTACCGAGGTAATGTCACCCTCCCTGCTGGGGATTCCACGGCTAATGCGTTTGTTCCATCCGGTAATGGTTATTTAGTGCAGCCACTGCCGTTTGTGATACATTTGCATAAGTTTAGAATAAGTTATTATTCGAATGGAATGCCAAAGGATTTTGTTTCAGATATATACATCGAGAATCACCACGGGGAAGTACTAAAACGTGCTTTTGTTAGGGTTAATCATCCACTTTTATATCGCGGGGTAGACATATTTCAGGCGAGCTTTAGCAACGGCGGGACGTTGCTACACCTAGACAGCCATTCGTTTTCGAACCCAGGAGCCACGCCGAAGCATGTCGAAGCGCAGATAGGTGATACTTTAACTGTGCATGACAAATACCAAGTTAACATAAAGTCTTTTTCACTCCGGAATGTTATACCAGCAAAGGCCGCGGGCGTAACCGCAAGCCACTCGAGTCCATATGTGGATCTCGGCCCCAGCATGACGTATATCGTGTCCTCCCCATCCGGACAGGAGGCAGAATTTAAGACGTTTGTATCTCCAATTGCCCGTTCCGGGCAGAACTATTTTTTGCAGGGTGTGCGAACAAAAGGGTCGCCGTTCTATCAATACCTGTTAATACCCGTCGGGCCTGATGGCGGAATAAATTTCTTCATGGCTTATTTGACGCAGTTAAGAAATGTTACCGCTAATGGGACCAAGCTTACTATGCAGGTTGCGACAACGCTTTTCAAAAAACAAATAAGCACCAGTTACCCATCTATCATGTCTGACTACCGGCAGCAGGCAAAATTATTTCAGTCTGTTATGAATGCAATGACCCAGTTGCAGGCATATCCCGTTCCATTCGTTATGACGGTTGATGGATATAAACATAAATGGGCTGCTGGAATTGAGGTTACAAAATGGCCGGGTACAATTTTTTTATATATCGGAAGTGTTCTGCTGGTGTTAGGAATAATGATATCATTTTATATGCCGCAACGACGGATTATGGTGAAACTGTCCGCTGCGGGTGAGGGTACTGATGTGGCAATTACCGGTCATAGCAGCCGTGGTGGAAGTAATGTACCTGAGGTAATAGATGCTCTTTACGAGCGTATAAAAACTGAAAGCGAAGGAGAACATAATGAATAGCTTGCATGTTCGTTTCGACGAATTAAACAACGACGCTGGGTTGCGGTCCAGTTGGCATCCTAAACCTATGGATGGTCTGTGGGCGCTGTTACTGACCGGTGGTGCTGCAGTTTTACTGCTGCTGTTTTCCAAGTCATTTGGGTATTGGCAGTACTTGATACTGGGATGTTGGTATGTAGCGCTTTTAATCTCAGGCCTCTATTGGCGCCCACTTCAAATCATGACCTATGTTGTGCTGGCGTTCTCCATGGTTGCCGTGTGGTTATACAGTATTGGGCAGACCCCGGACAACAATTGGCTGATGAGATATGTTCTCCAGGGTGATGCCGCGGCGATGTGGATGAGCGGCTTCCTGCTGCTTGCCACTATCGGGTACGAAATATATTTATTCACATGCAAATCCTCTGTAGCTGCTGCGAGTACGGCCCTGACATGGCTCGGCGTTGTAATGGGATTTACTGCCTTGGGGGTGCGATGGAGAGAAACCTATATTGGCCATCCGTCATGGGGACATATCCCGGTTGGCAACTTATGGGAAGTGATGTTGTTATTCTGCGCTTCAACATCACTATTCTACCTGTTCTACGAATCGCGTTATAAGGCGAAAGCCTTGGGCGCGTTTGTAATGCCTCTCGTCGGAGTTGCCGCGCTATTTTTCTTGTGGATAACCTTTGCTCAGCACATGGATAAAATAGAGCCACTGATTCCTGCGCTGCAAAGTTTCTGGATGAAGCTCCATGTCCCCATGATGTTTATCGCTTATGCGAATTTCACCATCGCGTCGCTCGTCGGTTTCGCATATATCCTGGATGGCGTCTCCCAGAAGCGGGGTGGGGGGCTAGCCTTGATTCTTCCTGGCAAACCGGTCATGGACGACATCATGTACTCGGCCATTACATTTGGGTTCCTGTTGTTCACTATTTCCACTATTCTTGGGGCGGCATGGGCCGCCCAGGCTTGGGGTGGGTTCTGGTCATGGGATCCCAAAGAGACATGGTCACTTATTGTGTGGCTAAATTATGCAGGGTATCTGCATGCCCGCACAGTTAAGGGATGGCGAGGCACGAATATGGCGTGGTGGTCGTTTCTTAGTTTGTGGGTTGTGTCATTCTGTTTTCTGGGCGTTAATTTATTTTTATCGGGGCTTCATTCGTATGGCAAGTTATAATTACCCATGGCGCGCCGTGACCTGGCACCTCGGGCGCTGAGATGTTGAGGATGTATAGAGATCCGATGCGTGTAGCGCGTGATTATTCCCCACCAAGATAGCATCGCACCAAAAAGGAGAGGCGGGAATGGGGCGGTCTATGGACTGCCATGCTATCCCATCCCAGCCACAAGCTGGGACATCCCGCATGCTTTGATGAATAAAAAGAATATTAGCTTTCCCTTGCTGCTATCGTCTATCATGCCCTTGGTTCTGGTCGGCTGTTCTACCGCCAGTACGCAGAACATGCAGCCACTTGCGTACAGCGGTTTGGCGAATAGTGCCGAGATGGGTAAAATAACCCCTTCTTCTCGACCGACTCCTGTGAAAATTGCGCAGGAACCGCAGCGTGTGCATCTGTCAGCAACGACCACGAGCATGCTTGGCAAATCAGGCGCCATACAACTGGGAAGCCAAACACCTTGTGGTATGGTAGTAAACCTTCGCGGTCCGTTGGCAAAGGTACAGGTGGGACATGCAGCATACTGGGTCCTGATCAGCAAGCTGGATGATGCCCAAGGCTGTATAGAACGTCGATAAAGTGTTGCCTGTTTATAGAGTTCAGGCTCTCTCGCGCCAGCGCGATGATGGATAGGTTGGGCGTCAGGCCAGGTATTTTCAGTAGGTTGTGTGACTGTATCGTGAATAAATGGGATTGCTTGGGCTGCTTCTGTTTTACTGTAAAAACTATGAGACTGGTTGAGGGGATAATGTATGTCTGGGCAGCAGAATGACTTAAAATACACTTCAGCCGTGGCATTGGACGAGGTTAGCGTGGCGCCATCCGCTTTTTTCGGTTCACTGCTAATATTCTTTATCAGCATTCCATTTGTGGTTTTTGGCAGTGGCTTTGTTGTAATGATTGGGGCGGTAATAATTGTCTTATCATTGGTTGATGCAGCAAATATTGCGACATTAATGTTAACCACCAGTTGTCTTGTTGATAATGGTACCCTGGTGATAAAATACGGTATGGCGCGGCGCCTAAATATTTCCATACCGGCGACAGCGGTTCGAGATATAAAGATTAAACAGACATGGATTGGTACGAAATTTAAATACGGCTCCGTAATCATTGTAGGTGATGATGTAGGGGTTATGGTGCAGTATATAAAAAACCCGTTGGCGGCAATGGAAGCAATTAACAAATCCATTGGTAGGTAGCCATGATAAAGCCAAAACGCATTATATGGCTATATGCGCATACCAAAAGTCGAGTCTCAGCCCGCGATGTTGCGATCGTCACCAATCAACATAGAGGTGGTCAGAATGTCCAATAGCGATGTCGGCAGCACAACCAAAGGTTGTGTAACCGAATTTGATAATACGACCAAGACGATACATACCGTTATGGCTATCGTATTGACTTTTCAGATGTTTATTGGGTTGCTTGTTCATGACCCGCGCACGAAATTATATCTATATGCGCACGAATACGTTGGTATCGCGTCAACGATTGTTATTTTGGTCGAATGGCTATGGATATATACCGTGTCTCAGTTCCCTGTTCTATTCCCATGGAATCGCGCGGGTATGCAACAGGTTGTTAGAGATATAAAAAACTTGGGGAAACGCATCCTCCCTGAGGGCGGCAATACGGTGGGGCTGTCAGGATTCTGGCATGGAATCGGAATAACATCTTTTACGTTGATGGCGTTAACCGGGATACTATTGCTTTTGGTTTTACCTCGTGGGAACTCGATACTTGGTCTGCACTCAAACGATTTTGTGCTATATACCGAGTTTGCTGTGGTCCATAGGGTAATATCTTATACGGCATGGGTGTATCTTGGTGGACATATACTTTTTGCCATTCTTCATGAACTCAACGGGAAGGGTATCATCGGAAAAATGTTTCTTTATAAATAATAAATGGGATCTTATTTGGGTGCTGGCGGCAGCGTGACTATCATGATTGCCCCAGTAATTTACCGCATAGGAGGCCCTCCAGTGGTTATGTTTTACTACCGTTTGTTCAGCGCTATTGCTACCGGATTATAGCCGCATCAATGCCCAAGAAAGCGATAAGCTATGATTCACTCCGGAGGGAATCCCATCACCCGGAAGTGGCGGGGCCGCCGCCCGTCGTCCTCAGTATTGCGGGCTCTGATCCCAGTGCGGGTGCGGGCTTGCAGGCCGACTTGCTGACCCTGGCCAGTCTGGGTGTGCATGGCTGCACGGCGGTGACGGCGCTGACCGTTCAGGATTCGGTGAATGTACGTGCCTATACGCCGGTGAATCCGGAGCATACCGTAGCGCAGGCCCGTGCCGTGCTGGAAGATATGTCCATACGGGTCATCAAGATCGGGATGCTGGGCAGCGCGGCCATGGTGGCCGCGGTGCGCGCGCTGCTGGCAGATTATCCGCAGATTCCCGTGGTGCTTGATCCGATACTGGTAGCTGGAGGTGGCACGGCCTTGGCCGAGACGGGGTTACGCGAGGCCTTGGTCGCGTACTTGCTGCCGCAAGTCACGGTGATGACGCCCAACGGGCCGGAAGCACTGGCCTTGTCCGGCGCTGACGATTTGCCCGCGGCGGGTGCCTGGCTCAATCACCATGGGGCGGAGTGGGTACTGATCAGCGGGGGGCACGACGAGGGGCCGGAGCTGGAGAATATGTTGTTTCACGGTGAGACATTGCAGCGGACCTTCCGGCAGTCCCGGCTGCCCCACCGCTACCACGGCTCGGGATGTACCCTGGCCTCGGCGCTGGCGGCGGGTCTGGCGCGTGGTTTAGCCATGGAAGAGGCCGTGGCGCGGGCACTGGATTTCACCCATGCTTGCCTGGTCCATGCCTACCAGTTGGGTAAGGGACAGTATTTTCCGGATCGATTCTTGGGGGCGCGCGGGCATCGGGAGGAATAGGATGGCCGGGCAGAACCCCCTTATTTCCGGGCTGTATGCCATCACCGAAGCGCGCCTGATGCCGGAGCCCGTTTTTCTGGCGCGGGCCGAGGCGGCGCTGCGCGGGGGGGCGCGTATTCTGCAATATCGGGACAAGGGCGATGTTGTGGCCGAGGCACCGCGACGGCGGCGGCAGGCGGGGGCTTTGCGGGAGCTTTGCGCGCGGTACAACGCCCTTTTCGTCGTCAATGATGATCCCCTGCTGGCGCAGGCCATCGGGGCACCCGCCCTCCATGTGGGAGCGGAAGATGCGCCCCTGGCAGCGTTGCGTGGGCAGTTGGGGCGCGCCATACTCATCGGGGTTTCCTGTTATGGATCGGTGCGGCAGGCACAGGAGGCGGCAGCACGGGGGGCGGACTATGTGGCCTTCGGGTCCTTTTTCGCCTCTCCCAGCAAACCGCTGGCGCCGGTGGTCAGCATGGATGTGCTGACAGCGGCGCGGGCGGTCATTGAACTGCCCATTGTGGCCATCGGCGGCATCACGGAGGCCAATGGGGGTGCATTGATCGCGGCGGGTGCGGATGCCCTGGCGGTGATTTCCGGCGTTTTTGCCGCAGAGGATGTGGAAGGGGCGGCCCGACGCTTTACCGCTCTGTTTGGTGACCGTAAGGAGTGACGATGACGCAGACTTCACACGCACTGTTCAGTGCAGCGCAACAATGCATTCCGGGCGGGGTTAACTCGCCGGTCCGGGCTTTTCACGGCGTGGGCGGTGACCCGATTTTCATCGACCATGCCGAAGGACCCTTCTTCTGGGATGTGGAAGGCAAGCGCTATATCGATTATGTGGGTTCCTGGGGGCCGATGATTCATGGTCACGGCCACCCGGAAGTGCTGGCAGCGGTGCATGCGCAGGTGAACAAGGGTCTTGGCTTTGGTGCGCCTACCGCCATCGAGGTGGAAATGGCGGAGCTGGTCTGCTCCCTGGTGCCGGGCATCGAGTCGGTGCGCATGACTTCCAGCGGCACCGAGGCGGTGATGACCGCCATTCGTCTGGCGCGTGGTTACACCGGGCGCGATAAGATCATCAAGTTTGAGGGCAATTATCACGGCCACAGCGACAGCCTGCTGGTCAAGGCCGGTTCGGGGGCGCTGACCCTGGGCCAGCCCTCGAGCGCGGGGATTCCGCGCGAGGTGAGTCAGGATACCCTGGTGCTGCCGTATAACGACCTCTCCGCGGTGGAAGAAATGATGGCGCAGTTCGGTTTTGATGTCGCGACCATTATCGTCGAACCGATTGCCGGCAACATGGGTTGCGTGCCGCCGGAGCCGGGCTTTCTGGAAGGCTTGCGCGCCGTGTGTGACCAACATGAGTGCGTGTTGATTTTTGACGAAGTGATGACCGGATTCCGGGTGGCGGTGGGCGGAGCGCAAGCGCTCTATGGGGTGCGGCCCGACTTGACCACGCTGGGCAAGATCATCGGCGGTGGCTTGCCGGTGGGTGCCGTCGGTGGCTCGCGGGAAATGATGGAGTATCTGGCACCCACCGGGCCGGTGTATCAGGCGGGGACGCTGTCCGGTAATCCGGTGGCCATGGCCGCCGGTCTCACGACCTTGCGGTTGCTGACGGTGCCGGGTTTCCATGCGCGCCTGGCGGCGCAGACGGCCATGCTCTGCAAGGGCCTGGCGGAACGCGCCAAGGACGCGGGTATTTCCATGCAGATCAATCAGGTGCCCGCCATGTTCGGCTGGTTCTTTGCGGAACAGCCGGTGCGTGATTTCGATGCGGTCATGGCCGCCGACAGTAAACGCTACGCCCGCTTTTTCCATGGCCTGCTGGCGCGCGGGGTGTATCTTGCTCCCAGTGCCTACGAGGCGGGGTTTCTTTCGGCGGCCCACGGCGACGCCGAGATCGCCGCTACCCTGGATGCCGCCGAGGCCGTTCTGGCCACCCTCAAGGAGGACGCATGAGCACCCTGTTTACGCGCATCATCAACGGCGAAATTCCGGCGCAGAAAGTGCTGGAAGATGATCGTTATCTGGCTTTTCTCGATATTCGCCCGGTGCGGCCAGGGCACACCCTGGTCATTCCCAAGGTCGAGCATGATTATATTTTCACGCTGGATGACGAGACCCTGGCCGGGCTGCTGCCCTTTGCCAGACGTGTCGTGCCCGCGCTGGAGCAGGTCACCGGCTGCAAGCGGGTCGGGGTCATGGTGGCGGGGCTGGAAGTACCGCATGCCCATGTACACCTGATTCCCATGAATGCCATCCCCGACCTGAATTTTGCCAATGCCAAAGATACGCCGGCGGCGGAGTTGGCGGCGATGGGGGATAAGATACGCGCGGCGTTGCAAGGGTAAAGGGTACCCGCATTCACAGAAAGGGTATCCCTTGCGTCTGTTAAAAACGTCCTGGAGGGGCCTGTGGCTACCTTTATCGGCCTTGTGCATGATATGCGCGGGTGGTGGGGCGCTGGCCGCCGGAAAAGATTGTCCGGCCCCCGTCGACATCAATCACGCCGATGTGGCCCAGTTGCGCTGTCTGCACGGCATCGGCGAAAAACGCGCCGCCGCGATAGTCGCTTTCCGGGAGGCGCACGGTCCCTTTCCCGGCCCGGCCTCCCTTGCTGCGGTTGTTGGTCCCAAGATGGCGCTGTCGCTGCGCGAAAGGGTGGTGGTGAGCACCATTTCGCAAAGAGTGTTGCTGCCTCGCCCTTGACAGAAAAAACCGCGCTGTTAAGGTGAATAGCCTGTCATTCTCCTGATCATCATTAGAGCCGCCGACCAGATATGCCGCACCCCCTTCGCATTGGTACCCGCGCCAGCCCGCTGGCCGTCTGGCAGGCAGAGCATGTCCGCGCCGCCCTGTTGCGGCAGCACCCGGGGATGACCGTCGAGATCATCAGCATGACCACCAGCGGCGACATTCTTCTGGATGCGCCCCTGCATGCGCTGGGCGGCAAGGGCCTCTTCGTCAAGGAAATCGAGGATGCCCTGCAGCAGCAACGGGTGGATATTGCCGTGCACTCCATGAAGGATGTGCCTGCGCAACAGCCTGATGGTCTGGAGATGGTCGCCATCATGGCCCGGGAAGACGTCCGGGATGCCTTCGTCAGCAATGCCTTTCTCCACCCCGATGCCCTGCCGAAGGACGCACGGGTGGGCAGTTCCAGCCTGCGGCGGCGGGCGCAATTGCTGGAGCGCTACCCCCATCTGCGGGTCGATGATTTGCGCGGCAATGTCGCCACGCGCCTGCGCAAGCTGGATGAGGGGCATTATGAGGCGATCATCCTCGCCGCCGCGGGTCTTAAACGCCTGGGTTTGTCGGATCGTATCACCCACCTGCTGGATATTGACTGCTCTCTGCCGGCAGTGGGACAAGGGGCCATAGGCATTGAGGCGCGCAGCGACGACCGGCGGACCCGGGAACTGCTGGCACCCCTGGCCGATGCCGACACCCACAACTGCGTGCTGGCAGAGCGCAGCATGAATCGGGTGCTGGGGGGGGACTGCCGGCTGCCGGTGGCGGCGCTGGCCCAAT
>JAKAVW010000106.1 GCA_021827445.1 Pseudomonadota bacterium | reverse complement strand
TGGCCTCATGGCGAAGGTCATGGAAATGCAGGCCTTGAATACCAGCGCGCTCAAGGGCTGTTTTCCAGACCTTGTTCATCGTGTACGGGCGCCGAATACCATCCCGACCTGGATTTCCCGGAAAAACCAGGTTGGTACCTTTCCGAGGATAGGTCTCAATCGCCTCGCGAAAAATCTCGGTGGCACGCACAGTCAGCGGAACGCCCCGCGTGTCCCCATTTTTGGTATCCCGAAAAATAACGATACGCCGGGTAAGATTCACATCACGCAGCTCTACTGAGAGGATTTCATCAACGCGTGCCGCGGTTTCCAGCGCCAGTTCGGTGGCCCAAGCCAGAATGGGGTTGCTGTGGGCATGCACACTCTTCAGCAGACACGCGGCCTCATCTCCCTGCAGACGGCGGTCCCGTGAATTGCCTTTGGGTTTGCGTACGAGCAATGCGGGATTCGCTGGCAGACTGATGCCCCACTCACGGATGGCCACGGTAAAAAGATGGGAAAGTAGGGCGAGTTCCAGACGCACCGTATTGCCCGCACGACCCTCGGCCAGGCGATCATCCCGGTAGCGTCCAATGATCTCTTGATTCAACGCAGCCAAGGCATATTTGCCCAAGCGTGCCCGCAGTGCTTTTGCACTCGTATGGTCACGCCGCTGAGAACCACCCGCTTTCTTGGTCGGGGTAATCTCGCGCAGATAGCGATCCAGTGCCATGTCCAACGAGAGTTTCTGAGAGGGCGCTCGCTGAATATAAACCCCCCGCACCATTTCATCTTCAGTCTGACGGGACCAGTCTTCGGCATCCCGTTTGGTCCGGAACGTTTTCGCGGCCGTCGGCCAACCCTGCTTGCGAATCACCGCTTTCCAGGTTCCCGCCGGGTTTTTGACTATCGTGGCCATAACACAAATCTCCTCCGTCCAAATTCAGCACTGTACCGAATCTGTACCTGAGGAGCAGAGGATTGTCAACAGCGAATATGTAACATGCTGATTATATGGTGCCCAGGGACGGAATCGAACCGCCGACACGAGGATTTTCAGTCCTCTGCTCTACCGACTGAGCTACCTGGGCCAAGAGGCCGTATTTAAGCGGGGCCTTACGCAGAAGTCAAGGCCAAAGCGCGCGCATAGAGGAACCGATGCGCCATGCCGCTCTGACCGACCGCGATGCGCACCGCCTGCGCCAGCGGCAGTTCAGCGAGGAGGGGACCGAGTAGACGGTCGGCATCAGTATCTTCCTGGGTCTGTTCCGGCGCTCCCGCCACCACCAGCGTCATTTCGCCGCGCACTTTGTCCGGATGCGCCTGCAGCAACGCTACCAGCCCCCCCAGGTCGTCCCGCAGACACTCCTCATACATCTTGGTCAGTTCCCGGCACAGCGCCGCCGCGCGATCTGCACCCCATAATTCAGCCATATCCGCCAAGGTCTCACTGATCCGGTGCGGCGCCTCATAAAAGATCATGCTGCGCGACTCCGGTTGCAGGGCTTGTAACCGCGCCCGCCGCGCACCCCCTTTAGCTGGCAAAAAGCCCTCGAAGCTAAAGCGATCACTGGGCAGACCGGACAGTGCCAACGCGGCAAGCGCGGCATTGGGACCCGGAATGATGGTTACCGGTAACTGCTGCGCGCGGAGCAGGGCCAGCAGCGGGAAACCGGGGTCGGAAATCAGCGGCATCCCCGCATCTGACAGCAGGGCGATATGTTCCCCAGCGGCAATACGCCGGGCAATCTGCGGGGCCAGCGCCCTCTCGTTATGCTCGTGGAGGGCCAGGGTCTTGGGCTGCACACCCAGATGCTGAAAGAGCCGCTGGGCGTGGCGACGATCCTCGACCAGAATCAGCGTCGCCGCGCTAATCGCGCGCTGCGCACGCAATGAGAGATCATCGAGATTGCCGATAGGGGTGGCGATAATGGTCAGTTGCCCGGCACAGCCCTCCGTGGGTTCAGGATGGTCATGCATCACCGCACCCCCAGTCGAGGTCGTGTTTCGGTCATTGAACACCTTCGCCTTTCTCCATACACTCTGCCCATGATGCCCTCTCCAGCCCTAAAGACCTCTTTACGCCTGCTGATGACTCTGGCCCTGGCCACGGGCCTGAGCGCTTGCGCGAGTATGCCACAGAAGACGCCCCCCTCGTCGAATCCGGCGCCGGCGCCTGTCGCAACAACGACCAGCGCCCCTCAAACACCGATGGCGCAGCGCGCTGGTCAGCTCACGGCCACAGGACACGATCTGGCGGCGGCCAAGGACTATATCCACGCGGCCGCCGAGGCGAGGGGACAAACCCAGCTCCATTATCTGATGGAAGCCGCGCAAGCCTCTTTGAAGGGACAAAAACCGCAGGTTGCGATATTGCTGGCTGACGAAGTGCTGCGCTTGCAGCGTAACAACGCCGAGCTGCGCGGTGCGGCGCTTTGGGTCCGTGCTCAGGGACTCATGGACCAGGGGCAGACGCCCAGTGCCAAGGGCAGCCTCGAAGAACTGCTGACCATCGCCAGCACGCCCCAGGAAGTGCGTGCTCAGGCCATGGGTACCCTGGCCACGCTCTACACCCAGGAAGGTCACGAACTCACTGCACTGAACTTCCTGATCGAAGGGGACAGCTTTCTGAGCGGCAACGACGCCGCCGAAAATCATCGTCGTATTCGTGCTCTCCTTGACTCGCAGTCGGCTGCGAAACTTCAGAACTGGCAAGGACGCAGCGGCAACCCCCTGGTGCAGGAGTGGCTCGCTGTCGCCCTGATCACCCGGCAGAATCCCGATCCCCGGCAGCGGCAGGCGGCGATCAAAACCTGGCTGGCGGCGCATCCAGGGCATCCCCCCATAAACTTCTCGGACCATACTGCGACCACCATCGACAGATCTGCACTCAACCCGGCGCGCGGTAGTATATGCGCCCTGTTACCCTTCAGCGGACCCTATGCGCCCCTCTCCCAAGCCATCACCGCCGGAATGAAAACTGCGGCGCAATTACAATCTGGTCCTGCCGTGCGTGTCCTGCGGACCACCGGCAACCCCAGTTACACCGCCGTTCTCTTTGAACGTGGGATGAAAGAGGGGTGCAAAGTCTTTGTCGGCCCTTGGCTGCCCCAGGATATCAACGCCGTAGCCGCCGTCAGAAAGCCTTTCAATCCACCCGTCATCACTCTCGGAGGGGCGCCTGGTGTGCAGCAGTCGGGGCTCTACACCCTGAGTCTGAGCCGTGACGTTGCCGCCCGGCAAATTGCCGCCCAGAGCTATGGGGCGGGTTATCGTCGTGCCTACGTGCTTTATCCGCAGGACTCCAGTGGCGCCGCCATTCAGGCAGACTTTATCGCAGTCTGGAAGAAGTTCGGCGGTGAGGTCGGCGGTGTCGCCACCTATCTGCCAGGACACGCACTCACCGATGAAGCGCAACAGCTCCTGAGCAGATCACCGGGGCAAGACAGCTTTGTTTTTTTGGTCACCGATGCGAAAAATGCCAACGCGGCTGTTTCCTCTATCCGGCTGATCAATAACAACGTGCCTATTTTCAGTCCGGCGCTGCTGCATGGTGCCGCCTTACCCAGCGACGCACAGGAGCTCTCCGGCATCGAGTCCGTCGATATGCCCTGGATCATCAACCCCGGGCAAAGCTGGCCGCAGGCAGTGCCGCTGCTGCGCGCCGCGTTGCCCAACGCCAGCGATACCCAGTGGCGCATGGCGGCCTTTGGACTCGACGCTTACCGGATGGCGGAGCGCGTTCTGGATAAAAACATGACGGGCAGTCTGCACGGCACCACCGGCATTCTCCGCTTTGGCGCCAGCAACCAGATCATACGTGACATGGAATGGATGGAAGTGGAGAATGGCCAGATCATGCCTTTGCCGGGAGTGCCCAAGCCGGGTACCTGAATCATGCCATCACCACGCCAGCATTTAGGTCAGCAGGGTGAAGATAGCGCCGTCGCTCTGCTCACCGGACACGGGCTGCATCCCCTGACACGCAACTATCGCTGCCGGATGGGAGAAATCGACATCATCACCCTCGATGGCGAAACCCTGGTCTTCGTGGAGGTGCGCCAGCGCGCCCATGACCGGCAGGGAGGTGCGGCGGCCAGCATCACATGGCGCAAGCAAAAACGGCTGATCCGCGCCGCTGAATATTTTCTGCTGCATAACCCTCAGCATGGGTTACGTCCCTGCCGCTTTGATGTTGTTGCCCTCGACGGGGATGCCCCGGCAGACTGGATTCGTGATGCCTTTAGAGTACCCAGCCCATGACCACCAATGACTGGATGGATTCCGCCTTGCACGCCAGCATCGTCTGCAAAGAAAAATCGGCGGCGGCGCTGGCAGCGCCTTTCGCGCAAGCCAGCCAGCGTTTGATTGCCACCTTGCAAGCCGGCGGGCAGGTGCTCAGTTGCGGCAACGGCGGTTCTTCCGGCGATGCCCAGCACCTGGCCTCGGAACTGATCAACCGCTTTGAGACGACGCGCCGCGCTCTGCCCGCTATCGCCCTCAGCACCGACAGCAGTGTAGTCACGGCCATCGCCAATGATGCCTGCTACGAACAGGTTTTTGCCCGCCAAGTCGAGGCGTTGGGTCGTCCCGGCGACTGCCTGGTCGCGTTCAGCACCTCGGGCGATTCCGCCAATGTGCTCGCCGCGGTTCTTACCGCCCAGCAACGCGGCATGTGGGTACTCGCCCTTACGGGCAAGGAAGGCGGGCAACTCGCGCCGCTCCTGCGCCCTGCGGACATTGAATTGCGTGTGCCGGAACGGAACACCGCGCGTATTCAGGAAGTCCACCTCGTCCTCATTCACGCCCTTTGCAATGGTGTGGATGCCAGCTTTGCGGACCACGCGCCCGCGCCCGCGTTTCGCACTGGTCAGGTGTTTCGCGACGGGGAGAGGTTGCGGGCGGCTTGCGCCTTTCGGCGGCCGCTGGTCTTTACCAATGGTGTCTTTGATGTGCTGCATCGGGGCCATGTGCAGTATCTCGCCGAAGCCCGCGCCGAGGGTGCCTGTCTGGTGGTAGGCGTCAACAGCGACGCTTCGGTGCGCCGCCTTGGCAAGGGTGCGGACCGTCCGGTCAACAGTGAAGAGGACCGCATGGCGGTGCTCGCCGGATTACAGGCAGTGGATTTTGTCACGGTGTTTGACGAGGACACCCCACTGCAACTTATCCAGCATCTTCAACCCGACGTCCTGATTAAAGGTGGCGACTGGCCAGCAGAACGCATCGTCGGTGCCGATTGGGTGCAGGCCAGGGGCGGCCGGGTACTCAGCATTCCTTTCCGCCACGAGCGGAGCACCACCGCCCTCTTGCAAAAAATCCGGGAGAGCCAGCCATGAACGTCAGCACCATCACCCCCGCTCTGCGCGCCGCCCTCGATACTGAGCGGGTGCGCGACGATGCCGATACCATCGCTGTTTACAGCCGCGACGAAACACCGGGGAGCTGCGCACCGGTGATGGTGCTCTTCCCCCACAACCACGAAGAAGTGCAGGCGATTGTCAGCATTGCCCGACGCCATCACCTGCCCCTCGTCCCGCGCGGAGCAGGTTCCGGGAACGTCGGCGGGGCGCAGCCGGTGCCCGGCAGCGCCGTCATCAGCTTCGAGTGCATGCAAAAAATCTGCAATTACAGTATGGTCGACCGCACTATCACCGTCGAAGCAGGCTGCATCACGGCCGCGATCAGCGCCCATGTACGGGCCGATGGCCTATTCTACCCCCCTGATCCCGGCAGCAGCCCCTACTGCCGCATCGGCGGCAATCTGGCGATGAATGCCGGTGGTCCCCACGCCGTAAAATATGGAGTCACCCGCGATTATGTACTGGGTCTGCGCGCCGTCACCGGCGCTGGCGAAACGCTGTGTTGCGGGGTCCGTACCAGCAAGGGTGTGGTCGGCTATGACCTGACCCGCCTGCTGGTGGGCAGCGAAGGCACCCTCGCCCTCATCACCGAGGCCACCTTGCGCCTGCTGCCCCTGCCTGCCGCCAATGCCACCTTGCGCGCCGCCTACAGCAACACGGCGAGTGCCTGTGCGGCAGTACAGCGGGTCATGGCACAGCGCAATACCCCCAGCGCGCTCGAACTCATGGATCCCCATGCCCTGGCTGCCGTGCGCGCCATGGGCGCGGCCAGCGACCTGCCCGCGGGCAGCAATGCCCTGCTGATGGTCGAAGTGGATGGCGAGGCGGTCACTATTCCCGAGCAAGTGCGGGCGATCCGCGCGGCACTGGCTGGCGAGGGGAATCTGGAGGTTCTGGAAGCAACTGACGCCGCTGCCATCGCCGATCTGTGGGCGGCACGCAAGTCCCTGTCCCCCGCTACCAAGGCCATGGCACCGCTCAAGATCAATGAGGACGTGGTCGTGCCGGTCAGCCGTCTGCGCGAATTGCTGGTGGCCATCGAAGGGATTGTCGCAGAGCAGTCCCTGCATATCGTCAGCTTCGGACACGCCGGGAACGGCAACCTGCATGTCAACTTTCTGGTCCACCCCCAGGATAAGGACGAGATGCGCCGTGCTCAGTACGGTCTGCAAAAACTCTTCCAGACCGTACTGGTGCTGGGTGGGACCATCTCCGGCGAACACGGCATCGGCAGCAGCAAGCGTGCCTATGTCCCGCTGGAACTCAGTCCGGGAAACCTCAGCATCCAGCGCGCCATCAAACAGGTTTTCGATCCAGATGATATCCTCAATCCCGGCAAACTGCTCCCCAAGGCCTGAATCTTGAACAACATCCTCCACGCCATCCAGCCGGTGCGTCATATTTCCCTCAAAAGCTGGCGCGAAGATTTTGAGATGGACCTGGTAGAAAACACGCCCGCCCACCGCTTGCTCCGCGATGGAGATACCTGGGTGGTACTCTTCCGCTCTGGCGTCCTCTGCTTTTTCGGCGCGGGACCGGCGCTACAGGCAAAAGTCATCGCTACCGTGCAGGCCCAGTTCACCCCCATCGCCAACCCCAAGGTCGAAGAACTGGCGGTCCGGGTCGGCGAGCGCGATGGCGTGGGCCGCGATGGCGTCACCCTCAAAAATCTCGACGAAGAACGGATCCTCCTCGTGGCCCTGCGCCTGGCCCAGAGCCTCGCCTTGGAACTTCATGAAGAGGCCGTCGAAAACCTGCTGGAAACTACGCTGAACCTGCTCTCGGAAGTGACTCGTACCGGGCGTTTGCCGGGACGGCGCGGCGGCCATCTGCGCTTTCTCGCCTCGACTTCCGCCACCCGCACCGAAATCCTCTCCCGTTTGGCGGTGCTGGACAATCCCGACATTGTCTGGGAGACACCGGGCCTGGAACTACTCTCCCGCGAGCTCTCCGCCGACCTGGAACTCACCAGCCGCTTTCGCGCCCTCGACGAAAAGCTCGACGCGATTCATGAGGGGCTGGAAGTCATGATCGTCGCCAGCCGTCATCATCGGGAGACCATTCTGGAGTGGATCATTATCATCCTGATCTCGGTGGAAGCACTGATTATGCTGATTGGCAAGTAAAATGGGCGAATCAGAACCGCCCTACGACGAATATGAAGCCTTCATTCCACACAACACCCGCATCGCTCACAGCTATGATCCCGCCCGTCTGCTCCTGATCGGACCCGCCTGGGTAGGAGATATGGTCATGGCGCAAGTCTTGTTGCAAGTGCTGCGCCGCCGCTGGTCGCGCTTGCAGGTGGATGTGCTGGCACCACCCGCCAGCATCCCGGTGGCAGAACGCATGCTCGAAGTGCGACACACCATACCGCTGGACATTGGCCACGGCCAACTCGGCTTACGCCGGCGTCGGCAGGTAGCAAAACTATTGCAGGAGCAGGACTACGACTGGTCTATCTGCCTGCCCAACAGCTTTAAGTCCGCCCTCATCCCGTATTGGGCGCGGATCCAGACCCGCACCGGCTTTTCCGGCGAAGGCCGCCGTTTGCTGCTCAATGATCGCCGCCATCTGAACAAAAGGAAACTACCACGCACCGTGGACCGCTTCGTGGCCCTCGGCCTGCCGCTGCGTCTGCCCCAGCCCACACAACTGCCCGCCCCCCGCTTGCAGGTGGACCACGGAGCCCGTGCCGCAGCCTTGCGGCGACTCGGGATTTCCATACCACAACGGCCACTGGTCGCCTTGGCGCCCGGTGCCGAATATGGCCCGGCCAAGCGCTGGCCGGTACGTCACTGGATTACCCTGGCCCAATCCCTCGTCCAGGGCGGCCATGCCGTCTGGCTGTTCGGCAGCCCCAAGGATGCGGAAATCACTCAGGCCATCGCCTCTGCCGTCCCCGCAGCGCTTGATCTGGGTGGCCAAACCACGTTGCTGGAAGCCATCGATCTGCTCTCCTTCGCAACGATTACTGTCAGCAACGATTCCGGCCTGATGCATGTCGCTGGCGCGGTGGGCAGCAGGGTGATTGCTTTATATGGCTCTACCCCTCTCAAAATGACGCCGCCTCTTTCACCCGGTGCGCAGCCCCTGCGCCTGGATCTCTCCTGCAGTCCCTGTGGCAAGCGCGAGTGTCCTCTCAAGCATCATCGTTGTATGGAAGACCTCAGCCCGGATCGGGTCATCCAGCAACTGTATCCAGGGTAATCATCAAACGGGCGCAAAAAAGCCCCGACCAGCGGGGCAGAGAGAGGCGAGGAGGAGTCGTTAAAATGCGTAGGTCAGCATCACCCGGTTATAGATGAAGGAATGACCCGTATTGTGAGGGAGACCATTACCCTGGAGCCCGTTATAGGCGTTCAGACCATTGGCCACTTCCACACGATCGCGGATGGACAGACCTTTGAACATGCCCGGAACAAAATACGTCAGATCCACATAGGCGTCATTGCTGACACCGTTATAATAGGTGTGGTACTGCGCAAAAGCGGCCATGAACAGGAAGCGCTTGTCGAGGAGATGCTGAGTCCACTTGACCTTCCAGCCGCTGCCCGGTCCGAGTTCCACCAGACCGCGGATCATGGAAGTCGTATAGAGAGGGTCCGTGGCATAGCCAGCGGTATAGGGTGAAATAACGGCACCACCGCCCACCGCACCGGGATGCGCCAAGATTTCATTGTAAGACCAGGTTAGCTGGCCATTTCCCAGCACATTATTAAAAGCCGCGTAGTTCAAACCCACCTGCGCACCCCAGGCCGTACTGTTCACCGAGGTCGCGGTGATCGGGGAGTTGTTGATATGCGAACCATCCAGCAGGCTGTTGTTCTGCCACTGGCGGTTGAACTGGGCGCCCACGAAAGGATCGAAGCCGGTGCCCGTCTTCAGGGTGTAATTCACATCGCCATATACACTTTTG
>JAKAVW010000105.1 GCA_021827445.1 Pseudomonadota bacterium | reverse complement strand
CAGGACGAGTTGTCATTTTCCGCTATCGGCAAAGAGTTGGGCGTAAGCCGTGAACGGGTCAGGCAGCTGTTAGAAGAGGCATTGGGCCTGTTGCGCCAACATGCCGAGGTACAGTAGATCATTCTGGAGGATTTTTATGCAAACCATCGACGCGTCTGTCATGAGCAGGTTGCGCACCCAAGCCCAAGACTTTCAGCGCACCCAGCCTTATCCATGGATCCGCATCGCAGATTTTCTTTATCCGGAAAAATTTGACCAACTCTGCAAGGATCTTCCCGACCCCGTCCTTTTTGAGTCGCAAATGGGCTATCAAAGGGCGCACAGGCAACAAAGTCATGATCGCCTTGCGCTTCAGTACCGTCCGGCACTGGAGAAGATACTGGCCTCGGGCTGGAACCATTTTGTCCATGAATTGCAGAGTGATACCTATAAATTCTTCTGGCGGGAGATGCTGGGTTTGAGCCCCAGGACGCCCGTCATTCTCACCATGCACTGGCATTACGCCCCACCTGGCGCTTCCGTTTCGCCACATACCGACGCCCGGCGCAAGATCGGTTCTCATATCTTCTATTTCAATACGCCAAAGGACTGGGATGAGGCTTGGGGTGGGCAGACCCTGGTGCTGGACGATGGCGGCAAATGGCCGCGTCACTCGGCCCCGGACTATGCGGACTTGCGTGAGGTCGGCGCCTCGCAGGTGCTGGGTAATCGCAGCTTTCTCTTCGCCCAGACCGATCACTCCTGGCATGCCGTCAAGGCGGTTCAGTGTCCACCGGGCCATTTGCGCAAGGTTTTTATCGTGGTGGCCAACCGCCTCACCCCGCAGGTGATCTGGCGGCGCATCCGGGGTAAAGACGCCGACGGCTATCGGCTGGCGGGCTGAATCCGGGGAAAACAGATTCCGATACAAGCCTATAAAATGTCTACTGGGAGGGTTTATGCATCACACGTTCTTTTCTGTCCGTTTTCGGGGGCTGCGGATTCTCTGCGCGTTCATTTTATCTTTTGCGGCACCTTCGGCCTGGGCCGTTACCCTGATGCCCGGCGGCGCACCGTATCTCAGCGCGGGCGTGGGCGTTTTCAATTTGGTCGGTGCGGTGGATGATGGTGGCTATAACCATACCCCGGCCGAGTTCGATGCGGAGTATCAATCCGGATACAGGCTCTATGGTATCGGGTATGTCCTGGGGCTGCTCGCCAACACCGACGGTGGCGTCGATGGTTACGGAGGTCTTTATGCCGACATCGCATTGACGCCGCGCTGGATACTTACACCGGAAGCGGCCGTTAGCGGCTATAGTCAGGGTAACAGTAAAGATATGGGCAGCACGTTTCTCTTCCGGCTGGAACTGGGACTGGCCTACCAGATGGATAATGGTGGACGATTGGGTCTGAAAATAGCGCATTTATCCAATGCGGATATCTACCCGCTGAATCCGGGAGAAAACGAGCTCCTGGTTACCTATTCGTTTCCCCTGCGTTGATTCCGCACGTATTCGTGCAAAGGGTGTCATCATGAACAGAACCTATATTGCAAAACTGTATCGTCTCAGAGTGCTGAACAGTATCCTGAGCACATTCGCCTTGCTCCTGTGGAGTACGGTGGTCTGGGCCGTAGCACCGGATACGCCCACCGCCATCGTCCAGAGCATAACCCAAGAGGTCATTCACGTATTGCAGGGGCATGAGGGACAATCCTTTACGCCCGCCGTCCAAAACCACATCGCGGACGTTGTGCTGCCCCATATCGATTTCATGACCATGTCGCGCTTCGTCATGAGTCAATACTGGAGCCAGATGACGCCGACACAGCAGAACGAGTTCGTCCGGCTTTTCAAGGAACAACTGGTCCACACGTACATGATTGCATTCAGTCACTACTCTGGACAGACGGTACGGATCCTCAGCAGCCGCCAGATATATCAAAATCCTGATGTCGTGCAGGTGAACACGATGATTCTCCAAACCAACGGACTGGCGAACATTCCGGTCACCTATGCGTTCATCCAGGAAAATTCTGGCTGGAAGATTTACGATGTATTTATCGACGGGGTCTGCATGAATCTGAGTTACCGGGATACTTACGGGCAAACCGTGGCCCGTGAGGGGATCGCCAAATTTCTCAAAGATCTGAGCAAAAAGGAGCGGTCCTGGAATAACGGCCAGTAATTCCTTACCGCAAAGGTATCATATTTTTCCGATCCGCTCGTTTCAAAAGAGGCGCTCATGGACGTGTCACGATGGATTTCCTGGATTCTTCTTCTGGCCGTATTTGTCTCAATGCCGTCGAAAGTATCGGCAATGGACCGTGCCATACCTATTCTGCTCTACCACCGCTTCGGCCCCACTTCTCCGGATATGTGGGTTGTTCGGACACCCGTCTTTCTCGCCCAGCTCGATTATTTACGAAGCCACGGCTACCACATCGTTCCGCTCGCGCAAGTCGTGGCGTATATCCGCGGGATTGGACCGCCACCACCACCCCGATCCGTGGTGATCACGGCGGACGACGGGCGTCGCTCTGTGTTTCGCTACCTCTTCCCCCTTGCGCGGCAATACCGCTTCCCGGTGACGCTCTTCATCTATCCTTCGGCCATCTCCAACGCCTCTTACGCCATGACCTGGCATGAGCTGAAGGTGATGAAGGATTCGGGGCTTGTGGACATCCAGTCGCACACCTACTGGCATCCGAATTTCAACGTAGAAAAGAAGCGTCTGTCTTCCCCAGCCTACGAGAAGTTCGTCGCCATGCAACTCAATGAGTCAAAAGCGAAACTTGAACGGGAACTCGGGATCCGAGTGAACATGCTGGCCTGGCCTTTCGGAATCTACAACCAGGAGCTGATCAAAAGTGCAAAGGCCGCAGGTTATATCGCCGCCTTCAAGATGGTGGGTGGGCCGGCAACCCCTGGGGATAACGTGATGACGTTGCCACGCATAGTAGTCACGGATCGGGATACGGGCAAGGCATTCGGGAGACTGCTTGCCCGTACGACACGATGAGCACAAAAAGCGCGAGTAGGCATTTTATGAACACGCTTAGGGCATCCCTGGCGTTGCTCTTGTTGCTCGTTGCAGGCAGGGCCGCCGGATACAGCGGGATAGTGGTGAACGCCGCAACGGATAAACCAATCCCGAGAGCATTCGTGACTCTGGGGGATGCGGTCGTGCGCACGGCCCCGGACGGCCATTTCGAGATCACCGGAGAAGGGACGATGCTCGGTCTCCGGGCTTATGGTTACGGGCGGAGCGAAATTCCCGTAACCCAGCTCCAGAGCAATGAAACGCTGACTCTCAAGCCCTTCACGCCCAAGGCGCTTTACCTGTCCTCTTACGGCATAGACAGCACGCGACTTCGGGACGCCGCGCTGGATCTCATCAAAAAGACCGCCCTCAATGCCGTCGTGATCGAGGTGAAAAATTCACGCGGAATGATCGCCTTCCGGGCGCGCATTCCGTTGGCCTCGGAGATCGGGGCGCAAAAATTCATCACGATCAGGCATGTCAGGAGTCTGGTAAACGATTTGCACAAACGCGGCATTTATGCCATCGCAAGGATCGTAGTGTTCAAGGATGACGCGCTGGCCACAGCAAGGCCCGATTTGGCCGTCAGGACGAAAGCCGGCGCGATCTGGAAGGATCGACAAGGTATCTCTTGGACCGACCCTTTCCAGCGAAAGGTGTGGGACTACAATATTGATGTGGCCGTAGAGGCCGCCAGGGATGGTTTCGACGAGATCCAGTTCGATTACGTCCGCTTTCCCAGCGCCAAGGATGTGGTCTTTTCCAGGCCGAACACGGAGGCAAACCGGGTCGCGGCGATTTCGGGGTTCCTCGCCGAAGCCCGCAAGCGGCTGATCCCGTACAATGTCTTTCTTTCCGCCGACATCTTCGGGTACGTGATCTGGAATCTCAACGACACGGGGATCGGGCAGAGCCTGAAGGACCTGGCGCAGGAAGTCGATTATATCTCCCCCATGCTCTATCCATCGACCTTCCAGTACGGCATCCCTGGCTATCCCAACCCCGTTCTCCATCCGCACCAGATCGTCTATCTTTCCCTTCGCAAAGCTGAAGAAAGGACGGGTTTGCCACCGGTCCGCTTTCGTCCATGGCTACAGGCGTTCCGTGACTACGCCTTCGGCGGGCGCCCCTTCGGAGGCAAGGAGATTGCGGCGCAGATCGACGCGGCGCAGACCTTCGGATCAAATGGCTGGATGCTGTGGAACCCTCGCAATGTCTATAGCATGGCAGGGTTGCCCCCAAAGCCCGGGGTCGCGATGAACGGCCATGCCGGACGCCGGGACACTCAGAAAGAGACGAGTGCTGAACCGCCCTCACGCAACGTTGCGGAAGGTGCCGTGCCGCCTGCCTGAAGGCCTGTCTCCGCGATCCTTGCCGTGACCGAGAAGAAGCGGAGCGCCGGGCCGACTCATGAGAACGTCAGGCCCGGATCTCAGCGCCGCCCCCCAGAGAGACGCCATTCGGAAGCCGCGTTCTCATAAGAGAGCTTGCACCGCCTGGACCTGAATTCGTCTGTCCATTTATTCCCCATCCCTCCCAAGACAACGACGTCAACCTATTGGAAGGATGCGCCTGGGGATAAGCAATGCCAGGGGTAGGAGGCAAAAGAAGAGGATTGAGGATGCCCTCTCGCCTGCATTCCAGGATTGGCTATCAGGCCTCCGCTGTGTTCGCACAGCCCTCCTTCACACGGTTGGCCGCTTGAAACGGGACAGTCCACTATTGTCAGGCTGCCTCAGAGTGGGGGGTGCTAAACATGAGATCGATTACGAAAAACCGCTATACTAATCAAGTGACTTACGAAAACGCAGCACGCTTATCGTCAGCATTATCACCGCGAGCAATGCCAATGCCCCTAGTTCTGGCCAGAGTACCGCGAAGCCAACCCCTTTCAGAAAAACCGCCCGGATGATCACCAAAAAATAGCGTAACGGATTGATCATGGTAAACCATTGTAACACTTTCGGCATTGCGGCAATCGGAAAAGCGAAGCCAGAGAGGATAAAAAATGGATTGAGGAAAAAGAAATTCAAAGCAAAGGCTTGCTGTTGCGTGCGCGAAAAAGTTGACATCAGTAAACCCATGCCGACAACCGCCAGCAAAAAAAGCGCAGATCCGACCAGCATCACCCATGGGTCGCCAATGAACGGCACATGGAACCAGAAGATACCGACGAAGCTGACCAGAGCGATGTCACCAAGCCCGATTAGAAAAAAAGGCACAGTCTTGCCGAGAATGAATTCAACGGGCCTAATGGGGCTAACGAGGATCTGTTCGAGAGTTCCGACCTCGCGCTCGCGCACGATGGCGAATGCGGTCAGGCTGACCACCTGCATCAGTGTCAGGGTACCGATCACGCCGGGAATGAAGAACCAGCGCTCATCAAGTCCTTCGTTGAACCATGGGCGCATCTGGAGCGAAATGCCGACAGCCGGTGTTGCAGGGCTTGATCGGGAAGGAAAGACGCGGTTTGCCGCCTGCTCGGCGGAAAAGTTTGCGACGATCTGGGCGATGTAACCGAGCGCGATGAGTGCCGTGTTCGAGTTCGTACCATCTACAATGACCTGCAGTTGAGCGCTCTTCCCGTTTTCCAGGTCGCGGCTGAAACCGGCGTGTATGACGATGGCGATGACGGCCTTGTCACGGTCGATGTCTCTGTTGATTTCCTTCTGGTTCGTGGCTACGTTGACGATGTTGAAGCGGGAGGTGGCGGCGAAATGCGAGATCAGGCTGCGACTGGCCTGGCTCTGGTCAAGATCGAGCACTGCGGTCGTGACATGGTGCACGGTGAAGGTAGCGGCATAGCCGAAGACAAGCATCTGGATAATCATCGGGACGATGAGGCGGAACATCGCCCAACGATCGCGCCGGAGTTCGAGGAACTCCTTCATCAGCATGACCGAGAGGCGCTCGAACATGGCCTACAATTGCTTGCGGAAGGCTCTGGCAGCGAGCCAGATGATGATTGCGGCATAGGCGACGAGCCCGAGGATGGGGGCCCATAGATCGGTCAGGCCGCTCCCCTTGAGGAAGATGGCGCGCAGGATGGTCACGTAGTAACGCGAATAAACGGCGTAGGTGAGGACCTGGATCGCAGCCGGCATCTGGTCGATGGGGAAGGTATAGCCCGACAGGAGAGTGGTCGGCAACATGGTCAGCAAAAGGGCGACTTGGCTCGCCCCGAGTTGGTTGCGGATGCGCACTGAAATGAGGTAGCCGATTCCCAGAACGACCAAGTCGAAGAGGGCGGTTGTCACAAACAATATGCCGACGCTTCCGTGGAACGGGACATGGAACCAGAAGGCGGCCACGGCCAGGCAAAATGCCGCATCGAGCAAACCGATAGCGAAGTATGGTATGAGCTTGCCGAACATGACCTCCAGGGGCGTAACCGGGGTCGAGATCAGCTGCTCCATGGTTCCCCGCTCCCACTCGCGCGAGATGGTCAACGAGGTGAGTTGAGCGCCGACCAGCGCAAGGATCACCGCGACTACGCCAGGAATGATGAAGTCACGACTTTCCAAAGTCTCATTGAACCAGACGCTGGGTTCCAGATCGACTTGGCCGACCAATGACGGCTGAGCGCCATGGCTGGCGGCCCATCGCGCGGTAAGGGCGGCATTGGCTTGGGCGACCACACCTTGGGCGTAACCCATAGCGATGTTTGTGGTATTGACGTCGGTAGCGTCGAAGATGGCTTGCAACGGCGCACTTCCGGTCGCGGAGAGTGTGCGTGAAAAGTCGACTGGGATGACAATCGCTGCGGCGCATTCGCCTCGGTCCATTGCCCGGCGGATGCCAGCCTCGGAACTGATCGTGTGGCTAATCGTGAACCAGCTTGAAGCCGTGAAAGAGTCGACCACACTGCGGCTGGCCTGGCTGTTCTCCTGGTCGTAGACGCAAAGTGGGACATGCTTGATATCTAGGCTTACGCCGTAACCCAGCAGACCCATTTGCATCAGCGGCATCAGCAGCGCTACGGCTAGACTGCGCGGGTCCCGCCAGACTTGGAGCGCCTCCTTGTAAGCCATGGCCAGAAGACGCTGGATATTCACGACGCGGCCCTTGTTTCGGGCGTGGTGGAAACCAGCCTGACAAAAACGTCCTCCAAGCTGGGTTTAGCTGGGCGGACAGACCCGACCCGGATTTCCCGTTCGGCAAGAAAGCGGGGAAGCTCCTCGGCCGAAAGGCCGCCTTCGCCGAGCACCGCATGGAGTTTGTCACCGAAGATGGCCGCTTCGACCACCCCCTGTGCAGTGCCAAGCGCCTTGAGCGCGGCGCCCAGTGGCACGCAGTCGATCTCGAAGAGATCGCCACCCAGACTCCGTTGGCGCAACTCGCTCGGGGTACCCATGGCAACGAGCCTGCCACCATTGATGAGGGCAATACGATTGCAGTATTCCGCCTCCTCCATGTAGTGGGTGGAGACCAGGATAGCGACGCCGCCGGCCGCCAGTTCGTGGATAAGGTCCCAGAAGCGCCGCCGGGCCTCGGGCTCGACCCCGGAAGTGGGCTCATCCAGAAAAAGTATTGGCGGGCGGTGAAGGATAGCGCAGCCGAGCGCCAGACGCTGCTTCCATCCCCCTGCGAGCGTCCGCACCAAGGCATCCTCCCGCCCCTCCAGTCCGGCCATGGAAATGGCGAAGCGCATCCGTTCGCTAAGGTCGCGATGCGGCACCCGATAAATGCCGGCAAAAAACCGTAGGTTTTCATGGACCGTCAGGTCACCGTAGAGCGAAAACTTTTGCGACATGTAACCGATGTGTTCGCGCACCTCCTCCGGTTGCCGCCCCACATCAAAGCCAGCCACCGATGCCCGGCCCTCGCTGGGGCGCAACAGGCCGCACAGCATGCGGATGGTAGTCGACTTTCCGGCCCCGTTGGGGCCGATAAAGCCGACCACCTCGCCCTTTTCGATCCGCAGGTTGAGGTGGTCGACGGCAGTGAAACTAGCGAACCGTTTGGTCAGCCCATCGGCCCAGACTGCTGGGCTATCGGAGCTCATGCGGCTTCTCCTCTCCGAGAAGGGCGACAAAGACGTCCTCAATACCGGGTTCGGCGGGTGTGATCACTGCGTCTGCGATACCTCGGTCCGCGACGACGGCGCGTAACTCGGGGATGCGCCGTCCGGCATCGTCGACACGCACATGGACGCGGTCACCCATGAGGAGGGCGCCGAGTACTCCGGGTTTGCCAGACACGGCCTCGCGCACGTCACGCGGGTGAGCGGAGGCGATGGCGAGCAGAGCTCCCGGCATTGCCGCCTTCAGGTGCTGCGGGGTGTCGCAATGGCGTATTTCTCCACCGTGGAGCAGAGCCAGGCGAGAGCAGCGCTCCGCTTCATCCATGTAAGCGGTGGAAAGCACGATGGTCACGCCGCTCTCACGCAGGTTGTAGAGGATCGCCCAGAAATCGCGGCGGGAGACGGGATCGACCCCGGTAGTCGGTTCGTCGAGCAAAAGAACCCGGGGCGTGTGGATGAGAGCGCAGATAAGCCCGAGTTTCTGCTTCATGCCGCCGGAAAGCTGGCCGGCCAGCCGGTTCCGGAAAGGAAGGAGTCCGGCGACTTCCAGCAACTCCTGGCTGCGCGCGATGCGCTCGCCGCGCGGCACCCCGAAGAGGGCGCCATAAAAGAAGATGTTTTCCGCAATGGTGAGATCCTCATAGAGACCAAAGCGCTGCGGCATGTAGCTCAGATGCAATTTGGCGCGCTCGGCCTCGGCGACGACGTCCACGCCGTCGACAAGGATTTCCCCTGCGTCGGGGCGCAGCACGGCGGCCAGCATCCGCATGATGGTGGTCTTGCCCGCCCCATCGGGGCCGACCAGCCCGAAAATTTCCCCCTGGGCGACCGCCAAGTCAATATCCCGCACCGCTTGCACCGATCCGAAGCTCTTGCTGAGCCCATGCACTCTGACGGCAATTTCGTTAACCTCTGCCATCATCGTCCCGCCGGCAAAAGCGCGATCGTCGCATCCGCCGGCATTCCAGGGAGCAGTTCATGTGTCGGGTTGTAGATGTCAATGCGGATTCGGTATACGAGCGTAACCCGTTCTGCGTGGGTTTCCACCGTTTTGGGGGTGAACTCGGCCTGCGATGCGATGAAGCCGATGCGGCCGTGATAGACCTTTCCGGGGTAGGTGTCGGTAGTGACGTCGACCGGTTCACCGAGGCGGACCTGCCCCAGATTGGTTTCATTCACATAGGCACGGAGCCAGACATGGTCGAGGTCGTCGAGGGTGAAGATCGCTACCCCGGGGC
>JAKAVW010000104.1 GCA_021827445.1 Pseudomonadota bacterium | reverse complement strand
AAATATCGCCCAGTATCGAAAAGCCCCACATCCTCCAGCGCTTCCCGCCGCAGCAAGAGACTCGCCGCCGTAAGATACTCCAGCTTTTCCGTAGCCACTGCCCGCCGATGATGCCAGGCCACCCCCGCCCACCGCCAGACCCGCCCGCCACCCCAAGTCTGCACCCGCTCCGGTCGCTCCAGGTCATAAATCACCGAGCCTACCGCGCCGAGTTGTTGCCCATCCCCCTCCATACATCTCAGCATGGCCTGAAGAGCGTTGGGATGGGGAACGGCATCGTTGTTCAACAACCACACATATTCCGCGCCATGGTGAAAGGCGTAACGCACCCCCACATTGCAACCGCCACCAAAGCCCAGATTCTGCCCGGTTTCCACCATATCCGCGGGGTAAGGCAACAGCGCCATGCCCAGACGCAGACGTTCCAGGTCATCGGCTGCGGAACCGTTGTCCACCACCACCACCCGATCACGCATGGCGACCTGCTCCAACGCGCGCAGGCAGCGCAGCGTCACTCCGGATGTATTCCAGTTCAGTAGTACGATAAAATTACCCATGATCCTCCCGATCCATTACCAATCCTGCGCTTCGGCCATTCTATCTCAGACCTGCGGCAATCCCGCAAACTCCCCCGGCAATATCAATGCCGTGATCGAGCCAGGACGAATATTTGACACCTGCCTCACTCATCCACACAATAAGCCCGACCGATTGGAGAAATTAATGCTTGCTGATCAGCCTTTCCTACCCCCCATTTCGCCGCCCGTAGTCCATGTAGTATCCTCCCCTGCCCATGGCAGGGAAGCGATCCTGATCGACAGCCATGGCTACCACTATGTCGTTACTGGTAACACGTTACTATCTGCTCAGCAGATTCGTAAAATACTCGCCAGCAGCGCCGAACCCCAGGCCGCCGTTGGCAGCCTCTCCGCAGTCTACCGCAAGGACGGGTATTTTCTCGTCGCCGTCAAGGCCGACGTCCAAGGCAAGCATATTCACATCATGGTGGTGGAAGGCCGCCTGACGCAAAAAACCATCGCCCCGGGCCTTGGCTGGTTTTATTCCGGTCTTGGCGGCAACGATCTCACCGAATCCAGTCTGATCCGTCGCAACGTCCTGGCCGATGCCTATAGTTCGCGGGAGGGTCGGCAGATACAAGTCAGCCTCGCCCCGGCGCAGAATCCGGGCGGGTCGGCCATCAATGTCGGCACGCACCCGATACCCGGCTACCAGATGATCGGGGGCAACATTCTTTTCGGCAACTATGGCAGCCGCTATTCCAGCCGCTATCTGGCGGGCGGCAGCGCCTATATTCATCCCGGTATGGGCCTGGAGATCAACGCCAATTTCACCGGCGGCCTTCCTGGTCTGAGCACCGACAGCTTTGGCAGTCAGTATTATCAGGGATCGGTAGGGCTGAATAGCATTACGCCCTGGGGAACGTACGGGTTTACCTCCCAATGGGTGAATTACCGCATCGGCAACATCGCTGCCCCCATCAACCCCAACGGCAACATCGTCATCTACGCACTCACCGGTAGCCAGCTCCTTTTCGCCAACGCCGAGACGCGGTTTAGCGTCAATGAAGGGCTTACCCATGTCAGCAATAAAGTAACCGTTCTCCAGGGCTACTACACGTTGACCAAACAGAACTATGACTACTACACACTGGGTGGCACCTACAGCAGGTCTGTGCATCCTTTCGGCATGAATGCCGTCGGTACCTTCTCCATAAATTACAATCAGGGCATATCGGGCCGTTCCGGAACGCTCGTTCAAACCGCGCCGGGAAGTCCGACCCCGCAATTCCGTTATCTCAATTTCAATTTTAGTTACAACCAGAGCTTGCCGATGGGAATGAGCGCGCAATTGACCTCCAGTGGACAATGGGCCTTTTCTACGCTGCCGCAAAACCAGCAATGGGTGCTCGGCGGCTTCGGCAATCTCTCGGCATATTATCCCGGCCTGCTGGTCGGTGACAGCGGCTATGCCGCCCGTTTGGCGGTACAAAGCCCGGCCTATCAGCGCTTCGGCTTTGGTGTCACGGGCTCCATGTTTTTTGAAACGGCCGGCGTCACCAGCTATCACCTCACGCCTAGCCAGGCGCCTTGGCAAAGCCTCTCTGATATCGGAGTCGGCCTCAACATGAGCACCTCTTGGGGCACCAATCTATCCGTGCTGAGCGCTTTGCCTGTGGGTAGCAACAATGTCAGCGCGGCGACCAGGAACGGCAATCAAGTTACTGCTTACTTTGTGCTTCAGCAAAACTTCTAACTCTAAGGATATCTCATGCGCGTGAAACCCGTCCTCTTTTCCTTTGCACTGATGATCTCCGCTAGTGCCGCCGCCGATGTGGTGACAGTAAATGGACAGCCTGTTACCGAAGCGCAGGTCATTGCCGCCAATCCGGCCGCCAAAAACAACCCTGCGTCCATACACAGCACGGCAGACGTCCTGATCAATCGTATCCTGCTGGAGCAGAAAGCCAAAGCGGCGGGCATAGAAAATAGCGATGCGTTTCGTCAGACCATGGCCAAAAACAGAGAAAACCTGCTCATCAGCCTTTATCTCAACCAATACTTTACCCGTCACCCCATCACCAAGGCAGAAATCCAGGCGCGTTACGACGAGATCGTCAAAAGCGCCCCAAAGCGCGAATATCGCCTGCGCGAAATCATCGTGGCAAATGACTCCGATGCGCAAAAAATCCTCGCTGAACTGCGCACGGGAGCGAGCTTCTCCAACCTCGCGGCAACGCATTCCCAAGGCCCCAATCCTGTCCTGGGCGGGGAACTGGGATGGCTGAGCAAAGAGCAGATTCCGGCCCCCATCCTGACGCATTTGGCAAGCCTCAAGCCACTTGAAGTCCTGGGACCGCTGTCGGTACCCGAAGGCTTTGCTATCGTCCAGTTCATGGGCGAACGTCCGGCCACGGTCCTGCCGTTAACTGCTGTTTCGGCTCGTATCGAGGAAGATCTTCGCAATCAGAAAACGGCAGCCTACCTGAAGCAGTTACGGAAAAAAGCCCATATTCAATGGCAGCGCAGCGCAGCAGCCAAACCCACCCCAGCAGCAACAGCAGGAGGTGCTTCATGACCATGTCGTCCCTTCGTGCTCCCCTCTTGATCGCCGTGGCCATCACGACGCTCAGCCTCGGCGGCTGTGCGGGTGGGCCGCAGCTCCAGGTCAAGCCCCTTTCCGCAACCCACTACACCCCGACCTCCCTAGTGACCACGCTCACGGCACCCCCGCAGCGGCCTTATGCGCCCATCGCAGAGATCAAGGCCTCGGCGCCGGCGGGAACCGCGCCTGCCCAGGTCATCGCCGCCATCACCAAGCGCGCCGCCGAACTGGGTGCCGACGCCATCATCTTGCACAACGAAAGCCGCAGCACCCCGGCCCAGATGCAGTTCAATCCTTCGGGTGGTCTGTACCAAAATATCCCCGGGCAAGTAACCCCCATCTTCTCCGCCGAAGCCATCCGCTGGCTGCCCGCGGCAAAGTGATTTTGGGCGAAGTCCGGCAGTTGTCGGGAGCGTAAGGAATTTCGGGCGGAGCTTCCCGGGGTTGCCTTCAGTAAAATGGATTATGAATCTCGGCGCCCAATCCGTTGAAGTCATCCACATTGCGCGTTGCCACGACCAAGCCATGGATGAGCGCGATAGCCGCGATCTGCTTGTCGATGGGATGCTGCGGGTGCGGCGACATCAGCTTTCCCCACACCTGGGCGCAATCCGTATCGAAACCGAGTATCCTGTCCCGATAGTCGGTCACGAGGAAGTCGAGCCAGGATTCCAGACGCCGGGCATGGTCGTCATCACCGCGCTGGCGGATGTTTTCCAGACCGCGGCGAATTTCCCCGATGCTCTGCACCGCGATATAAAGGTCGGTCGATTCAACCGCACTCCAGAAGGCCAGTACGCCGGGGTTCGCCTTACGGCCTTTGCGGGCCTCGCTGATGACGTTGGTATCCACCAGATACATGCTTAGGTCGCATGGTGACGGGTATCGAAATCGCTATCCTCGCCCACGTCCGGCATACTGGCCAGCACTTCTGCCAAGGATCGGCGCGGCGGCCTGCGCAGGGCGGATCGCAAAATTTCCCGGTGCTCCGCCTCCGCGCTGCGGCCGTGGCTCGCAGCCACCTGTTTGAGCGCCAGTGCGACGTCCTCCTCGACATTACGGACAACGAGATTGGTAGCCATCAAATCCTCCATCACTCACCATGGATGATTGCAATGTAGCGAGGAGGCGCGATCAGCGCAAGCATGTCCACAACGGCAGCCTGCCTCGCATTTTCACCTGATCGTTGTCATGGTCATTTCTTTGTCAAAGAAAAATTCCACCCAATCGGGTTCTCATCGAATTTCACCACGGTTCCACGCGGCGCACCGGCAAAATACATTGCCTCCTTATAAAAACCAGTCCTGACGTAATCAGGATAAGAGAAATTGAAAGGCACCGCACACAACATGGAAACCAGCAAAAAACGGCCAATCGATTTAAGGATGATATTTCTATCAGCAGACAAAACGACAAAACCGACCAGCATTGAAATTATCGGAATCACATAATATCTGTCGCCAATGCCAAATATGGCCATCAACGGCCATTGCGGCTCGGTTAACGATATCATTGGCGATATCAGTGCCGACAAGATCACGCACAGGGAAAACAAGGAAAATTCCTTATACGCCAACGGCCCACGAAAAAAAGCCAAAACAAGAATGATCGAAAAAAATGCAAATACCGCGTAATAATTGCCGACCAGCGTTTTTTGCAGAAGGTTTTCAACATTCCCCAGCAGGCCGCCAACAAATATATTATTAACGATGATATGAACAAAATTATCCATACTCGCGCCCAGAGATTCCGTAGATCTGGTTTGCATCATGCTGGCGACAATGAAAACCGCCTGCACCGCGGCACACGCCAGGGCGATCGCATATCTCAGATAATCGCCAGAAAATTTATTCCTATACCACTCGATCATGGCGACCGGGGATAGCAGCACAGAGAACGGGCCACTCAATCCAGCCACAACCATCAACATATAGTTTGATATGTTGTATCGTTTTTACGAATTTCCCACTAGCAACAGGAAGAGCACCAGCGCGAGATGCCACTGCGCGTTCGTCAGATTCATGTTTACTTCATACGAATTTGGCATAAGAACATAAATAATGGAAATGATTATCCTTATTTTCTTATCCGGTATGATGGAATCGAATCTCCGGGATAATAGCAGCGCCACGGGGATCATTTGTGCGCAAAATGCGAAAAAGGCGAATATGTAGGGCACATAATATATGGGAAACGGCTGCGCAACCAGAGCAGCAATCCTGGATATGGTCTGCAGATACCCATTCTCAGGCATAAAGAGGCTTAGAAATCCTGAATTATAAGCTTGCGTGTACCACAGTACTCCGTCTTCAGCCCACAACTCAGGATGCAGTATGGCATCCGGCCTTCTCAAAATAACAACCAACGATAACATGGAAAGATAAATTATATAATTTCTTACTTCTTGATTGCGAGCGGTTATTTTCATATATTCGGCTTCCCATGTGTCTGAGGGTGGTCAACCAAGCAGATCAAACTCCACCCGCAGGGCCAAGTCCTCCCGTCCGGCGATGCCATTCCCCCACGCCTCATCGAGGGGGATGGCCCACAAGGCCACCGGGTGGGTGGCGTTTTCCAGGCGCAGGGAAAAGGCCAGGCGATCGACGGCGTCGATCCTGAGCGCCCCCTCCAGCGCCTTCATTTCCAGATAGGCGTTGTCGACGCTGCCGGTCAATTCGCCGGAGAAAGTCACGACCTGGGGATCACCGCCCAGATCCATGCACAAAATCCCGTCACTGCGCCCGCCATGATTTCCCACCAGCACGGAGACGCGCCCCACCTGCCCCGACAGATGCCGGGGAACGCGGAAAAACCCCTGTATTGCTTGCCCCGGTTCCAGATGGACCGCCTCCTGGGGTGCCTCCTTGCTCCAAAACGGCAGAACTACCGCCGACGCAGACGGTTTCCATGGCGCCTGCGCGCGCGGCGGCCAGCCCAGGGAAAAATCCTCGTTGTTCAGGGTCAGATTGGGATTGTAGGCGGGATCGGCGCCGAGCAGGGCCCCCCAGCGCCATTGCATATAGGCCCTTTCCACGCCAAAGCGCCGCTGCTTTTCCGGGTCCGTCTCCGGCCCTCGGCTCCTGGACTCATGGTGGATCAAGACCGCGGCGGGCGTCCAGGCATTGCGCAGACCCATTTCCCGCAGCCGCAAGCACAGGTCCACATCGTTGTACGCCACGGCCAGGGAGGGCGACATGCCCCCTGCCTCCAGCCAGAGGGATTTTTTCAACAGCAGGCACGCCCCCGTCACCGCGCTATAGTTCTCGATCAGGTTCGCACGGCAGAAATAGCCGCAGGAATCGCCGGGAAAATAGCGATGCACATGGCCGGCGATCCCGCCGATCCCCAGCACCACCCCGGCGTGCTGCACCGTCCCGCCGGGATAGAGCAGCTTTGCCCCCACCGCGCCGATGCCCGGCCGCTGCGCCAAGGCCAGCATCTCCCTCAGCCAGCCCGGTGTGCGCACCTCCGTATCGTCATTGAGCAGGCAGACGAACTCTCCCTCTGCCTGCGGCACCGCCCAGTTATGCATGGCCGCGAAATCGAAGGGGTACGGGTAAGACAACACCCTGACCCTCGGATGACGCGCAATCTCCCGCAAATAATCCAGGGTCTCTGGGTCGCTGCTCTGGTTATCGATCACCAGGACCTCCCGATGGGGATAGTCCGTGCGCTCCAGACTTTCCAGACAGCGGCGCAGCCAGCGGACCCCATCCCGCGTCGGCACCACGATGCTGACCAGCGGTTCGCCGTGAACGGCGAAGTGGGGAAGGAACAGCGCCCCCTGCGGCAATATTTCCAGGCGGGCGGATTCTCCCCGCCGCGCCAGCGCCTCCGCGACGGCCCGCTCGGCGGCCTGCGCCGCGTATGGCTTCGCCTCCATGGAGGCCGCCGTGGATCTCGATGAAACCCGCCAATGGTACAGCACCGCCGGAATATGGCGGATCTCCTCCGGCCGGAGCCCCTCGCTAAAGCGCAGCACCAGATCCCAGTCCTGCGCCCCCTCGAAACCCTCGCGGAAACCGCCGATGGCCTCCACCCGATCCCGCCGGTACACGCCGAGATGACAGACGAAATTCTGTCCGAGCAAGAGATCCGGATTCCAGTCCGGCTTGAAATACGGGTCCCGCCGCCGTCCCTTTGGACTGAGCTTGTCCTCATCGCTATAGAGCAACTGCGCATCGGGATGGGCGAGCGCTTCTTCCGCCATCCGGTACAAGGCCGTTTCGTGCAGTTCGTCGTCATGGTCCAAGAGCGCGACGAATTCCCCGCTGGCGATGGCCATGGCGCTGTTGGAAGCGGCGGAAATGTGGCCATTGTGCTCTCGGAAACAGACTTTAATCCGGCGGTCCTTGCGCCTGTAGGCAAGCAAAACGCGGCGCACATGGGGTGCCGTCGAAGCATCGTCAGCGATGCACAGTTCCCAGTGCGGATAAAGTTGCGCGCGCACCGACTCGATGGCCCGCCGCAAAAATTCCTCCGGCGCATTGAATACCGGCAGTATCACCGAAAAGCGGGGCGGTTTGACGAAGGACCTGATACGGTTGCGGATGGCATCCCGGTCGTCATCGGACAAGGCATCGTAGCAACGCAGATACTCCCCATAGCCGTCGGCCGTCTCGTCCGATTCCGCCGAGGCATCGGCGGGGAAGAGGGGCAGGCGATCCTCCTCCCCCCGAAGAATGCGCCATGCCCCCTCCGGGCGCCTGGCCAGCGGCAGCGGTCCGGCCGCCTGCGCGTCGCTTTCCAGGGAAAAAGGCGTTTCCCGAACCCTGCCCCGCAATAACAGATCGAGGGCGCGGAAAGGCCGGGTGATGCGCCAGTAACGACCGCGCCGCAGGCCCTCCATCCCCTCCTGCAGCGACAGCGCCACCCGCTGCAGATGCTGGGTCTGGGCCTGCAGGCTGGCCACCCGCTCCTCCAGCACCGCCTTGGCCCGCGCCATCTCGATCCGCTCGGCCTCCGCCACCCGCAGCCTGGACGCGGAGGCGATGACGGCCGTACCGCCATCCCCTTGCGGGATAGTGCCTCCATCCTCCCATTGAGATAGCCGCCGCTCCAGGACGCGACCATGATAGAGGCTGTCCTCCATCCAGTTGAATACCGGCGCCCAGCTCAACCACCGGCGCAGCAGCGCGTCCCACTCATCCCAAAACGCCGGGGGAGGGGACCCGTCGAGGCGGCAGGCCCGTGCCAGCAGTGCGCGCATCGCCTCCATGGGCTCCGGCAGCGGCATCTCCGCGGCACCCTCCCCCAGGCCCCGATGGTGGCGCAATTCCGGGCGAACGGGCAGGGCGATCTCGTGATGCCTCGCCGCCTCCAAAAAACTTTCGATACGCGGCCCTTGCTCCGCCGGCTGATCCAGGAGCAGGTCATAGTCCACGAACAAAGGGTCGAATTCCCGCCATGCCCCAAGGCCCACCAGGTTGTAATGGGTCCAGAGCAGGAGCCCGTGGGCCAGGGGAAAGCCGTCGCGCCGCTGCAGCGAGCGCGCCACCGCCAGCGGATCGCGCACCGCCGCCAAGGCCCGCACCGGGCGCCCGCAACTCCGCAGCAACGGCGACCAGAAAGGCGCCAATACCGTCATTCGCGGGTCCTTGATGGCAAAGCGCGGATAACGCCCCAAGCGCTCGCCCAGCCAGTCTACCGCCGCCGACCGCACATCCCGCAGCCCTTCCCCGGTAAAGGCATCGGACAAGAGCGGGCGCGCGTCGTTCCAATGGCTGGCCAGGCGCTCCAGCGCCAGGTCATCCAGACGGACCACCTCCTGATCTTCGTAAAATCCTTCGGGATTATCCGCCGCGGCAGGCAGCACCGCGTCACCGAAATCGTATCCCAGGCCGGCCCGCGCCATTTGCGCCAGGAGGCTGGTGCCGCTGCGATGCATGCCCAGCAGGATGAGTATCTCCTTGGCACCCGCCCCCGTCATCCCGCCAGTTCCCGGAAAAGCCCGGCGTAGCCCTGGGCCGCCCGCTCCCAGGTGAACATCGCCGCCCGCGCCCGCCCGCGCCGCGCCAGGCTGCGGCGCAGGCGGGGCTCATCCACGATCCGCCGCAGGGCATTGGCGATGTTCTGGGTATCCTCCGGGTTCACCAGCAAGGCAGCATCTCCCGCCGCCTCCCGGCATCCGCTGTCCGCGCTGGTGATCACCGGACAGCCGCTCGCCATGGCCTCCAGCAAGGGCAGGCCGAAGGTCTCGCGCAGACTCGGCGCCACCAGCGCGAGGGCCTGCCGGTAGAGTTCCGCCAAGCGCTCCTGGGGGAGTCCCTCGCGCA
>JAKAVW010000103.1 GCA_021827445.1 Pseudomonadota bacterium | reverse complement strand
GTATGACCTGATGAATGACCTTATGTCCCTCGGCGTCCACCGTCTGTGGAAACGCTTCACCGTCGATCTCGCCCGTCCCCGACCAGGACAGCGGGTGCTGGACCTGGCGGGCGGCACTGGCGATCTGGCGGCAGCAATTTACCCGCGGGTTCGGCCCAATGGCTCGATCGTGGTTTCCGATATAAACCCGGAGATGCTCGCAGTCGGCGAGAATCGGCTGGCCGACAAGGGCATCATCGCCGGCATCGAGTTCGTGGAGGCCAATGCCGAGGCGCTCCCCTTCCCAGATCGGGAATTTGACCTCGTGACCCTCGCTTTTGGCATCCGTAATATGACCCATCCAGAGCGCGCGTTGAGCGAAATTCATCGGGTGCTGAAAACCGGCGGCCGGGTCCTGATCCTCGAATTCTCCCACCCGCGCTGGCCAGGATTGCAGAGTATTTACGATCTGTATTCCTTCAATCTCCTGCCACGCATTGGCGAACTGATCGCCAAAGACCGCGAGAGCTATCAGTATCTGGTGGAATCCATCCGTCGCTTTCCCGATCAGGAAACCTTCAAGATGATGATGGAAGGCGCCGGGCTGGCGCGGATAGAAGTATTCAACCTCTCTGGTGGGATTGTCGCACTGCATCGCGGGTTCCGGATGGATTGATGAATACTTTTCATCACCAAGTCTAAAAATTCCCTCTTGAGCCCACTGGCGCAGCAAGGCATGATGGCGGCAATTTTCGCAGAGGAGTAATGCCCATGACATCGGTCCACAGTCTCGGTTTTCCCCGTATCGGCCACAAGCGTGAGCTGAAAAAGGCGCTGGAAAGCTTCTGGTCCAAAGAAATTGACGAGAAGGAATTACAATCACGCGCCGCCCAGCTACGTGATCGCCACTGGCGGATTCAGCAAACCTGTGGCATGGATCTGGTGCCTGTAGGCGACTTCAGCCTCTATGATCACATGCTCGATATGAGTTGCACTCTGGGCGCTGTTCCGCCGCGTTATGGCTTTTTCAGTGACCAGGTAGACCTCGGCACCTTCTTCGCCATGGCGCGCGGCTCCAGCACCCAGCCCGCCATGGAAATGACCAAGTGGTTTGATGCCAACTATCACTTTATCGTCCCGGAATTTCACGAGGGTATGGATTTTCGCCTCGCCAGCGACCGCATTTTTACCCAGGTGAAAGAGGCCCAGGCACTGGGTCTGAAAGCCAAGCCCGTACTGGTCGGCCCCATCACTTATTTGTGGCTGGGTAAGGAAAAGGACCTCAACACCGAAGCCCACCACGAGGCACAGCATCATCATGATGACAGCGCCTGTCACGGCCACGGCGCGTCCGTTGGCACCGCCTGCTTTGATCGCCTGACCCTGCTGCCCAAAGTATTGCCGGTCTATGCCGAGATTCTCGCCCGTTTGGCGGATATGGGTGTGGAGTGGGTACAGATGGATGAGCCTGCTCTCGCCCTCGACTTGCCCCAGGAGTGGGTCAAGGCGTTGGAGTCGGCTTACCAGACCCTGGGCAAGAGCAAAGCGCCCAAGGTGCTGCTGGCAACTTATTTTGATTCCGTTGCCGATCATGCCAAAACCCTCAAGGCCCTGCCGGTAGCGGGTCTGCATCTCGACCTGCGACGTGCTCCGCAGCAGTTGAATAGCTTCCTCACTGACTACCCTGCCGACAAAGTGCTCTCCCTCGGTGTCGTCGATGGTCGTAACGTCTGGCGTACTGACCTGGATGCTACCCTGGCGCTTTTGCAGCCGGCCCATCAGCAGCTTGGCGAACGCCTCTGGGTGGCGCCTTCTTGCAGTCTGCTGCATACGCCCGTGGATCTGGAGCAGGAAACAGAGTTGGATGCCGAACTGAAGTCCTGGCTGGCTTTCTCCGTGCAGAAGCTGGACGAAGTGGCCGTTATCGGTCGCGCCCTGGACAAGGGCGTGGAGTCCGTGGCGCAGGAACTGGCTGCCGCCCGCGCCGCCGTCGCTTCCCGCCGCAGTTCGCCGCGCATCCACAATCCGGCGGTCGCCCAGCGCCTGGAGGGTTTGGGTAAGGATGACGGCCAGCGTAACAGCCCCTTCCTCGCCCGTGAAGCCGCACAGCGCGCACGTTTCAAGCTACCCGCCTTCCCCACCACCAGTATTGGCAGCTTCCCGCAGACCCCGGAAATCCGTAAGGCCCGCTTGCAGAATCGCAAAGGCGAGCTGAGCAATGCCGATTACCAGAAGGCAATGGAAGCGGAAATCGCGCTGGTGGTGAAGGAGCAGGAGCGCCTGGGCATTGACGTACCCGTGCATGGTGAGCCGGAACGCAATGACATGGTCGAGTACTTCGGCGAGCAATTATCCGGCTTTGCCTTTACCCGGCACGGCTGGGTGCAAAGCTATGGCTCGCGTTATGTGAAGCCGCCATTAATTTTCGGCGACGTGTCCCGCCCCACGCCGATGACAGTAGCTTGGAGTACATACGCTCAGTCCCTGACCCCACGCCCGATGAAGGGCATGTTGACCGGCCCGGTGACTATCCTGCAGTGGTCCTTTGTCCGCGACGATCAACCCCGTGAGCGTACCGCGCTGCAGATCGCCCTCGCCATCCGCGACGAGGTCAAAGATCTGATCGATGCCGGCATCGGCATCATCCAGATCGACGAACCCGCCTACCGTGAAGGTTTGCCCCTCAAGCGTAAGGACTGGGAACAGTATCTGAGCTGGGCCTCCCGCGCCTTTCGTATCTCGGCGCAGATCGCCCCGGATGACGTGCAAATCCATACGCACATGTGCTATTCGGAGTTTAACGACATTCTGCCCGCCATCGCGGCCATGGATGCCGACGTCATCACCATCGAGACCTCACGTTCGCAGATGGAGTTGCTGGACGCCTTCGCGACCTTCAACTACCCCAACGAAATCGGACCTGGCGTGTATGACATCCATTCCCCACGTGTACCCAGCGTAGAAGAAATGGTCGGTCTGATGGAGAAGGCGGCGAAAGTAATACCTGCTGAGCGACTGTGGATCAACCCGGACTGTGGCCTGAAAACCCGCAAATGGGCGGAAGTGACGCCCGCTTTGGAAAACATGGTGGCAGCGGCCAAACAGGTACGTGCCCGCCACGCTTGAACTCTGTCGTAAACGGCACTAGAAAGCCCCCAAAGGGGGCTTTTTTGTGGCCTTTATCCAACACCATTAAATAACTTGATGATGTCTGAAACTTGTTGATAAAGTCCAGGTCAAAGTTACGCATTATAATTTGAATTTCAACCAATAACGAGGGAGTGATCACCATGAAGAACGACGTAACTAACGCTATGATCAATAGCTTCAAGGAATTCCGCCACAACTATTATGAGGAGCGGCCGGACTTCTTCGACACCCTGGTAGAGAAAGGACAGAGCCCGAAAGTCATGCTGATAGGGTGCTCCGACTCCAGGGTAACACCTACGTCTCTGTATGGCAGCGAGCCCGGGGACATTTTTGTAGTGCGCAACGTCGCCAACCTCATTCCTCCTGCCGAACAGGACGGACACCTCCATGGAACCAGTGCAGCGGTGGATTTCGCGGTCGGGCACCTGCAGGTAGAGCACATCATCATTAACGGCCATTCCCATTGCGGCGGCATGAAAGCGCTATTGAACGGCACTGAAGGCAAATATGTCGGCCCCTGGGTCGAAATTGCCAAAGATGCACGCGCCGACGTGATGCGCGAATATGCCGATGCCAGTCCGGAGGAGCAGTTAAGAGCACTTGAAAAAGCAAGCATTCTCGTTTCTCTGGAAAACCTCCTGACCTTCGACAGTGTGCGTCGGCGGGTGGTGCGGGGTGAGCTGCAGTTGCACGGCTGGTATTTTGATATGGAAGAAGGCGCCCTGCTGGCCTATAACGCCAACGCACAGCAGTTCGAACGGCTTGCCTGAGGACAAACGATGGAAAACAGCGTCAATCTTTCGCCCCTCAAAAACCTGCGGGCCGACGTGCCTGCGGCGGTGGTGGTGGCACTGGTGGCGATGCCTTTGTGTTTGGGCGTTGCCTTGGCCTCTGGTGCACCACTCATTTCCGGACTCATAGCAGGCGTAATGGGTGGTCTGCTGGTCCCCCTGTTCAGTCGTTCGCATCTGGCCGTCAGTGGGCCGACTCCCGCTATCGTCGCCACGGTACTGGTGGCGATGCAGGTCCTCCCAAGTTTCTCCGCTTTTCTGCTGGCAGTGGTCATCGCCGGGGTCATTCAGATCGTTTTGGGCATTATCCGTGCGGGCGTCGTGGCCTATTTTTTCCCTTCTGCCGTCATTCAGGGCATTCTTTCGGCTATCGGCATCATCATCATCCTCAAGCAGTTTCCCTATGCCATTGGTTTTGATCTGGGCGAATTCGGTAGCCAGGACTTTATCAATGCCCATGGCGAGAACACCTTCAGCGGTGTCATCACTGCCCTGGCGCACCTGGAGTGGGGCGCACTGCTGATCAGCGTAGTTACCCTGTCCATCCTGATCACCTGGGACAAAGTAGCGGTATTGCGTAAACAAACCTGGCTGTCCGGGCCACTCATGGCGGTAGTTTTTGGTACCTTACTCAACATACTGCTTCTCTACGCCGTTCCGGATCTGGCCGTCAGCGGCCACAATCTGGTCAACCTACCGATCATTCACTCCTTCGCAGATTTGCGGGGTATGCTGCAAATGCCGGACTGGGGGATGATCGGATCGAAAACCGTCTGGGTGACGGCTGTCGCCCTCACCTTCATTGCGAGCCTCGAAAGCCTGCTTTCTATTGAAGCAGCCGACAAACTCGACGCCTTCAAACGGCGCACGCCGCTGGACCGCGAGCTGCTGGGTCAGGGCATCGCCAATGTCGCCAGTGGCCTCATCGGCGGCCTTCCGGTGGCGGCAGTTATCGTGCGCAGTACCGCCAATGTGGCGGCAGGAGCCCGCACTAAGGCGAGTGCCTTTCTGCATGGCTTATTCCTGCTGTTCGCCGTGCTGTTTCTGGCAACGCTGATGAACCAGATTCCGCTGGCTGCGTTAGCCTCCATCCTGATTTTCGTCGGCTTCAAGCTGGCCCATCCAAGCATATTCAACCGAATGTTTCGGCTGGATAAATCTCAATATCTTCCGTTCATAATCACCATTGTCGCGATTCTGCTGAGCAGTCTCATTACAGGGGTAGTCGTCGGCCTGCTGGCAGGGGTATTCTTTGTGCTCAAAGCCAATTACCACAGCGCCATAGAAATTGGACGAGAGGGTTCCGCTTACAAAATTGCGCTGAATCGGGAGGTGACCTTTGTGAACAAGGCACGACTCTCCCATATCCTGGAGCGGCTGCCCAAGGGTGCAGAGATCATACTGGATGGCGAACATGTGGGTTTCATCGACCACGACGTTCTCGAAGTGATCAGAGATTTTGAACGCTCCGCACCCTTGCGCGGCATCCGACTGCGCGAACAGGGCTTCGATACCCCGGTATTGATGGCTCCTGTCTGACACCAACAAACGCTGGAACAAGCAATCAGGAGGCTCTTGATGCACCATCGTTTCTTAGTTGGACTGACAATCTGTCAAGACCCCAAATGCCCGGCAGCCAAATATGCTTGACGTTAATGCACTAATAACGGTATCTTAGCGAGCTTTTCCGGGCAGTCCCGGTGAAAACTCTTGTTGGAGGTTTGTGATGTACGCGGTCATTGAAAATGGTGGCAAGCAGTATCGGGTGACAGTGGGCGACAAGCTCCGGCTCGAAAAGATGGAAGTAGAACCCGGTGCCGAACTCGCACTGGACCGTGTCCTGATGGTCGGTGTCGGCAGTGAAGTTCGGGTAGGTCAGCCTCTGGTAGAGGGTGCCGCGGTGAAAGTCACCGTACTGAGCCAGGGCCGTGCCGCCAAAGTACACATTTTCAAGATGCGCCGACGCAAGCATTACCGCAAGCAGCAGGGCCATCGTCAATATTTTACCGAAGTTCGTATTACCGGCATTGAAGGCTAAGGAGTACAGTCATGGCACATAAGAAGGCGGGCGGTTCCTCTCGTAACGGCCGCGATTCCCAATCCAAACGGCTAGGTGTCAAGCGCTACGCCGGACAGGAAGTCATCAGCGGCAATATCATCATTCGTCAGCGTGGTACCCAGTTTTATCCAGGTGCCAACGTCGGTATCGGCAAGGATCATACACTCTTTGCCACCGCCGAAGGTGTCGTAAAATTTGAGCGCAAGGGTCCGCGCCAGGTGCGCACCGTCAGCGTCGTTTCAGCGGCCTAGGCAGGCCTCTGCTCAGAGGGACCCCGCCCCGTTTCTGCGGGAGCGGGGTTTTTCTATGAAATTTATTGACGAAGTACGCATTCATGTGGCCTCCGGTAACGGCGGCCATGGATCGGTGAGTTTCCGCCGCGAGAAGTTCATACCCTTCGGCGGCCCCGATGGCGGCGATGGCGGGCGCGGCGGCAGCGTCTATCTGATTGCTCAGGCCAGTCTCAATACCCTCATCGACTTCCGCTATCAACGCCGCTATCGCGCTGAAAACGGTCATGGTGGCGCTGGACGCCAGATGACTGGTCGCGCCGGTCATGATCAGGAAATCAAAGTCCCCGTCGGTACCCTGGTTTATGACGACGACACCCGCGAATTACTCGGTGACCTGCGTACCGAAGGCGAGCGGCTATTGGTCGCCCAGAGTGGCCGCGGCGGCCACGGTAATCTGTCCTATAAATCGAGCACCAACCGTGCGCCCCGTCAGTTTGAGAAAGGCGCTGCAGGCGAGGAACGAAACCTGCGCCTGGAGTTGCGCCTGCTCGCCGATGTCGGGCTGCTGGGTCTGCCTAATGCAGGCAAAAGTACCCTTATCCGGGCTGTCAGTGCCGCCCGCCCCAAAGTGGCAGACTATCCCTTCACTACCCTCTATCCGAATCTCGGCGTCGTCCGCGTCGCCACCCACGAGTCTTTTGTACTCGCCGATATTCCCGGCCTTATTCCGGGCGCTTCCGAAGGCGCCGGGCTAGGCACCCGCTTTCTCAAGCATCTCAGCCGTACCCGCCTGCTCCTGCATTTGGTGGACATGGCCCCCGTCGATGAGAGCGATCCGGCAACCAATATCCGTGCGCTGGAAGCGGAGTTGGCTGCCTATAGTCCGGCCCTGGCCGAGCGGCCGCGCTGGTTGGTGGTCAACAAGTCTGATCTCTTTCCGGAGGAGGAGGCGGCAGCACGCTTTCAGCGGATTCGCGAAGCGCTGCAATGGCAAGGACCCGCCTTTCTGATCTCGGCCGCCAGTGGTGCCGGATGTGAGGCCTTGGTATATGCCATCTGGCAGGCCCTTCCTGACCTGCCCCCCGCCCCCGATCCCAAGCAGACCGAGGACTGGGACGACGAAAGCGACGAAGATGAGGTATTGGAGGACTGGGAAGGGGACGATCTTGACGCTGAATGGGAGGAGGACGAGGCGTGAGCCGCGACCTGAAAACCGCGCAGCGCTGGGTCATCAAAATCGGCAGCAGCTTACTCACCAATAACGGCCAGGGCTTGGATCTGGCCGCTATTGAAGCCTGGGTCACACAAATATTGGTACTCCGCCGCAACGGCGCCGAGATTGTGCTCGTCTCCTCCGGCGCGGTGGCTGCCGGCATGGAGCGCCTCGGCTGGCAAACCCGCCCTACCGCCCTGCACCAACTGCAAGCGGCTGCCAGCGTCGGCCAAGCGGCACTTATCCAGGTCTATGAAGATTTCTTGCGCCGTGGCAGTGTGCATGGCAGCCAGGTTCTGCTTACCCATGAAGATTTGCGAGATCGTCAGCGCTATCTCAATGCCCGCGCCACGCTGCGTATCCTGCTGGAGATGGGCGTAGTTCCCATCATCAATGAAAATGACGCGATTGCCAGTGCCGAAATCCGCTTTGGCGATAATGACACGCTGGCAGCCATGGTCGCCAATTTGCTGGAAATTGAACGGCTGATTACTCTTACTGAATAGGCGGGAATTTATGATAGAGACCCGCGCCACGATCCCCATGCTCGCTTGCTCACGGAAGTACAAGCCGGGGACCCCGAACTGCTGCGGATGGCGGGTGGGGCTGGGACAGCGCTGGGGAGCGGCGGCATGATCACCAAGGTACGGGCGGCGAGCCGAGCTGCCCAGTCTGGGGCCGCCACCCTTATCGCCCCAGGCAGCACTGAAAACGTACTGTTACGCCTTTGGGCCGGGGAGGAGATAGGAACATATTTTCATCCGGGCGTCGCCAAACTGGCGGCCCGCAAGCGCTGGCTGGCGGGGCAACTACGCCCGACCGGAACACTCCATCTGGACGCTGGCGCCGCGCGGGTACTCCGGGAAAAGGGCAGTAGTTTGCTCCCGGTCGGCATCACCGCCGCCGAGGGCGATTTTCAACGCGGCGATCTGCTGTGCTGTGTCGATCCGGAAGGCCAAGAAGTAGCCCGTGGCTTAGTGAATTTCGCAAGGCAGGAGGTTTTGCTGCGTCTGGGTAAGAGCAGTAAAGCGCTGAATACCCTGTTCGGCGATGTCGATGAGATTGAGATTATCCACCGTGACAACCTGGTGCTCAGCAGCGACCGCAGCTAATTCGTACGGTCCCTAGGCAAGTCATCCCGCAGTGAACAAATCCCTGCATCCTGCATACCGCGACAGGTGCCATAAAGATAGAGGCTGTGATCGCTGATAAAAAAGCCCTGATTCGCGGCAATTTCCTGCTGCCGCGCTTCCAGCGCTTCATCGAAAAACTCCAGCACTTTGCCGCAGGCTGTGCAGACCATATGATCGTGGTGCCCTGTTTCGTTGAGCTCAAAGATCGCCTTGTCGCCCTCGAAGTGATGCCTTCGCACCAATCCAGCCATTTCAAACTGGGTAAGCACACGATATACCGTGGCCAGACCCACCTCCTCACCGGCCTCCAGCAACTGCCGATAAACTTCTTCGGCAGTCAGATGGCGAGCGTCGCTATCCTCGAAGATGCGGAGTATCTTCAGCCTGGGCAGGGTTGCCTTGAGGCCGGCTCGCTTCAATTCATCGCTGTTTATTCGTTCGTGGTTCATTCGCTCGTAGCAATGGCCATGCTTAATGGTTTAGGATAGTTGGACCTGACACCTAAGACAAGGACTATGAGAAGCTTCCGCCTAATTACCCTGCTCACTTTCTGTGCTCTGTTGCTCGGCGCCTGTAGTATTTATCGCGTCGATGTGCAGCAAGGCAACGTCATCACCGCTAAAGAACTGGCCGAACTGCACCCCGGTATGGATGAACTGCAGGTACATACTATTCTCGGCTCACCGCTCCTGCAGGATCCCTGGCATCCACACCAGTGGGTTTATGTTTACAGCTTCAAACCCGCCTACGGTGCCACGGAAGTCCGCAAGGTGCTGGTGCTTTTTGATAAGTCTGGGAAGCTGATCAGCGTACAGGGAGATGTACGAAGCATAACCCCACCGACAGCGACCACCGCCTCTTAAGCCCAGCCGTCCGGCTTCTGCACCCCCAAC
>JAKAVW010000102.1 GCA_021827445.1 Pseudomonadota bacterium | reverse complement strand
TTTCACCCGCCACCGTACGCAGGCGCACCATACCCTCTCCAGGAACAAGGTCGTAAGGCAGGTGCCCGGCGAGGGTCTGCACATCGCCATGGCCGCGCCCCATCAGGCGTTTCACTGAGGCAATGGTATTGCGCGGGTCCTGCCCGGCGGCAGCGGCTGCGGGATAGCCGACATGAATATCGCCGCCACTGAGGTAGCGCACCACCGAAGGCAGCAGGTACTTACCCTCATGATCGCGCATGACGGTGGGCACTGCCGACAATACGGAGGCCACCAGCGAATGGGTGGTTCCCAGGTCGATGCCGATAGCCAGCCGCCGCTGATGGGGATCAGCGGCCGTGCCCGGTTCTGCAATTTGCATTAACGCCATGATATATCGCCCTGATTGTAGAGGTTCCGCCGCTCAGGCATTCTGCAAAGACTCTTCGCTGCGATCTATCTCGCCGAGAAGCTTATCGAGAAACTGTAACTCGCGCAGCGCAGCACCCGCTGCTTCCGGCTCAGCACAGGGTAAAATACCCAATAATCCCTTGAGACGTTGCACCACCCCGGTCACTGCCGTATCCACTTCCTGACGCAAAGCCTCCATGCCCGATAAGTCGCGTGCCGCCACCAGGTCTTCCAGGCGCTCACGATAGATCATCTGGGTCATCAGCAGTTCCGGGTCGGCGACCTTCACCTGCTCACCCAGCGCGTCCACGCCCTGCCGCTGCAGGAGATAATCAGCACGCCGCAGGGGGTCCCGCAATATGGCTAAGGCCTCATTGAGGCGGGTGCTCCACTCCAGGGAATAGCGTCTTGCCGCCGGTTCTGCGTTGGCGAAGCGGTCCGGATGCAGGCCTTTTTGCAGCGCAAACACTTGCGTACGCAGTGCCTGCACGTCCAGGTCATAAGTTTCGGGCAGGCCCGCCACCGCAAACAGGGACAGGTCCGCACGGAAGGGCTGCACCGCCCCGCAGGAAGCACAAAGCGCGGGCGGAGCGCCCAACTCCGCCCTGCACCGGAAACAGGAATCCACCATCAGGTCGTAAAGCTCTCACCGCAGCCGCAGGCATCTTTCACGTTGGGATTATTAAAACGGAATCCCTCGTTCAGGCCTTCGCGGGTGAAGTCCAGTTCGGTGCCATCCAGATAAATGAGACTTTTGGGGTCCACGAAAAGACTCACGTCATCATGGGGAAACACTAGATCTTCCGGGTTGGGGACATCCACAAACTCCATAACGTAAGACAAGCCGGAGCAACCGCTGGTTTTTACACCAATGCGGATGCCCAGTCCCTTGCCCCGTTTGGCAATACTCTTGCGCACCTGCTGCGCCGCACTTTCCGATAAGGTCAAAGCCATGACGGTATCCTAGTGTGCCGTCTGGGCACTGGCCATCACCGGCTGCACCACCACCTGCGCGCCACCCTGCTTTTTGCGGTAATCCTCCACCGCCGCCTTGATGGCGTCTTCGGCCAGCACGGAGCAGTGAATCTTGACCGGAGGCAGTTCCAGCTCTTCGGCGATCTGGCTGTTCTTGATGGTCATCGCTTCATCGAGGGTTTTGCCCTTGACCCACTCCGTCACCAGCGAACTGGAAGCAATAGCCGAACCACAGCCATAGGTCTTGAATTTGGCATCTTCGATAATGCCCTGCTCATTGACCTTGATCTGCAGACGCATCACATCGCCGCAAGCTGGTGCGCCGACCATACCGGTACCGACACCACGGTCATCCTTGTCCATCGCCCCCACGTTGCGGGGATTTTCATAATGATCAATTACTTTTTCGCTGTATGCCATGACTATGCTCCTTTTGTAAGGGCCTTAATGCGCAGCCCACTGAATACTATTGAGATCAATACCTTCCTGATGCATCTCCCAGAGGGGAGACAACTCCCGTAACTTATCCACCTTGCCGGCGATCAGTTCGATGGTGGCATCGATTTCCTCTTCCGTCGTGTAACGACCAATACCAAAGCGGATGGAACTGTGGGCCAACTCATCCGATTTCCCCAAAGCGCGGAGCACATAAGAAGGCTCCAGGCTGGCCGAAGTACAGGCCGACCCGCTGGATACGGCAATTTCCTTCAGCGCCATAATCAGCGATTCACCTTCCACAAAGGCAAAGCTGATATTGAGGTTGTGGGGCACCCGATGCTCCATATTGCCATTAACGTAGGTCTCTTCCACCCGTTCCTGAATGCCCTTGAGCAAACGGTCGCGCAACTGGCGGATACGCTTGGCATCACTCTCCATGGATTGCACAGCCAGCTCGGCTGCCGCACCCATGCCCACGATCTGGTGGGTGGGCAGGGTACCGGAACGCATACCACGCTCGTGGCCACCCCCATGCACCTGGGCTTCGACCCGCACCCGGGGCTTGCGCCGCACGTAGAGGGCACCGATGCCCTTGGGGCCGTAAATTTTGTGCCCGGACAGACTCATCATGTCCGCCTGGATAGCTTCCGCATCCACCGGAATCTTGCCCAAAGCCTGCACCGCATCCACATGAAACAACACTGTGTGGGCACGCAGCATCTGACCAATTTCTGCCATGGGCTGGATGACGCCGATTTCGTTGTTCACGTAGAGCACGGAAGCGATGATGGTATCCGGACGAATCGCCGCTTCAAAAGCCTGAAGATCGACTAAACCATCTTCCTGTACTTCCAGATAGGTTACTTCAAAACCTTCACGCTCCAACTGGCGGCAGGTGTCCAGAGTCGCCTTGTGCTCCGTGCGCAGGGTGATGAGATGCTTGCCTTTGCCGGAATAAAAATGTGCTGCGCCTTTGAGGGCCAGATTGGTGGCCTCTGTCGCTCCCGACGTCCAGACAACCTCGCGAGGATCGGCGTGGATGGCATCGGCCACCTGCTGGCGCGCCTTCTCCACCGCCTTCTCCGCTGTCCAGCCGTAGGGATGGGAACGGCTCGCCGCATTACCAAAATCATGGGTCAGAAAAGGCAGCATCTGCTCCAGAACCAACGGATCCACCGGTGTCGTCGCCTGATAGTCCAGATAAATGGGACGATCGGGATTGATCAGCAACGGCTGCTTGCTGTTCAGTTCAATGATCTTGGATTGATTCATTTCCTGCACCTCACGGTCTTAAGCGGTTTTATGCGTTGTACGCATAGATGTTCGGTCGGCCATTCGGATCGGTGCGTTTAGCATCGACTCCTTGTACAACTGCTTCGCCACCAGTTCCCCGAGGGTTATTCCTCCGAGAAACTCAACGATACGATCTCCTAACTCTTCCCACAGGTCATGAGTCAGACACTGCTGCCCGTCACCCTTACAACACTGCTGCGGATCACCACCGCAGTGGGTCGTGGTGATGGACTCATTGACGGCCTGAACGATCTGCGTCAAAGGAATTTCTGAGTCCGGTATGGCCAGCCGGTAACCGCCGCCCGGTCCGCGTACGCTTTCCACCAGTCCATAACGCCGCAATCGTCCAAAGAGCTGCTCTAAATAAGCTACAGAAATCTGCTGACGCTGCGAAATGTCGGCTACCGTTACCACGCCACCACGCTGATTGAGCGCCAGATCCAGCATGGCGGTCACCGCGTAGCGTCCTTTCGTCGTCAGTTTCATCTCCGGTGCTCCTCTGTGCTACATCCTACTATCTGTACTAAATTAGTCAAGTATTACCCGAACGAGTTCCATCGCTTTCTGGTGCATCATCATCCAGCACGCAGACGATCTCCTCCACGGGCATCATGGTCTCTAGCGGCTGCAGGCGCTGCAAACCATCCCGCAGTTGCGCGATCTCCGCATCCTGGCGATGCATGTGTTCCAGCATGCACTCCACCGCGCGCGCCACGGGATCCGGCATCTGCCCGGTCAAGCCATAGGCCTCGAAGTTGTCCGTATGCTCACCCTTATTGACGACCCGCCCAGGGATACCCACCACGGTGGCCCCCTCCGGCACCGATTTGACCACCACGGCGTTGGAGCCAATCCGTGCATTATCGCCGATGGTGATGGGTCCCAGCACCTTGGCACCAGCGCCGACAATGACGCCATGACCCAAAGTCGGATGGCGCTTGCCCGGCTGCCAGGAGGTGCCACCCAAAGTGACACCATGATAGAGCGTACAATTGTCACCAATCTCCGCCGTCTCGCCAATCACTACGCCCATACCATGATCAATGAAGAAGCGTTCGCCGATCTGCGCGCCTGGGTGGATCTCGATGCCCGTCCAGAAACGGGAAAGGGCCGCCAGACTGCGCGCCGACAGCCGCCAGCGGTGACGCCAGAGGGTGTGGGCAATCCGATGCAGGAACAGGGCGTGAACACCGGGATAGGTGAGCAGAACCTCCAGGCGGGTATGCGCCGCAGGATCGCGCGCAAAGACCGCGTCGAGGTCACTCCGCCAGCGTCCGCCCATAGTCTCCCTCCCTTATTGCTGCCTCGACCACTATTCCGCCCTGCATTAAAGACTATCCTGATCCTTTTTGTCCACTTTAGTAGCCCAGCGCGTCATTTCCGTGAGCATGCCACGCAGAATGTTCACTTCATTCTGACTGGGCGCGGCGCGATCAAAAAGTCGGCGCAGGCGGCGCATCAGGCGAGTTTCGCGCACGGGTTGGAGAAAACCCGTACAGCGCAACACCTGCTGCAAGTGGCTGTAAAATCCCTCCATCTCCTCTGCGGGGGCGGGCTTTTCACGCACCACCGGGGCGGTCTGCGGGGGGCGCAAGACCAGCGCCGCCAGATGGAGTTCATAAGCCAACACCTGCACCGCCTGCCCCAGATTCAGGGAATGATATTCTTCCGCCGTCGGGATATGCACCAGCACTTGACAGCGATCCAGCTCGGCATTAGTCAGACCCGTCCGCTCCCGACCGAAGAGCAAGGCACAGTCCCCGTTGCCCAGATCAGCCAAAATTTCCCCCGCCGCCTCCCGCGCGGTGCTGACTGGCCAATGGATACGGCGATCGCGAGCGCTGGTGCCATAGACCTTGTGGCAACCCTGCAAAGCCGTATCCAGATCAGCGCAGACTTGCGCAGACGCCAGAATATCTTCCGCCCCGGAAGCGAGGGCCGTAGCCTCCGGATCGGGGAAAAAGCGCGGTTTGACGAGCACCAGTTGACGTAGCCCCATCACTTTCATGGCCCGCGCCGCCGCACCGATATTGCCGGGATGACTGGGTTCGACGAGGACAACACGCAAACCCTGCAAAGACCTCCCGATCATGTCCGTAGCCCTCGTCCGTGCGGCCACGGCCATTCTCCTTTATACTGGTCCAATTCCGACTCATCCTCGCACAAGGTTCCCATGCAGCATCCTATTCTCGTTACCGCCATTCGTGCGGCCCGCAAAGCTGGCGATATCATCAACCGCAGCTTCGACCGGGTCAATGAAACCAGCGTCACCGCCAAGGCGCACAATGACTTTGTCACGGATGTCGATCAGCGCGCCGAGGCCGCCATCGTCGAAATCGTGCGCCGCGCCTATCCCGATCATGGAATTCTCGCCGAAGAAGGCAGTCGCATCTCCGATAAAGACTTCGAGTGGATCATCGATCCCTTGGACGGCACCACCAACTTCATCCACGGCATGCCGCAGCTCTGCGTCTCCATTGGCGTCCGTCATTTCGATCGCCTGGAGCACGCCGTCGTTTATAACCCGGTGCATGACGAACTCTTTACTGCCAGCCGCGGCGGCGGCGCCCACCTCAACGACCGCCGCCTGCGCGTTGCCCAGCGTAAAGATTTGGACGGGACCCTGCTCGGCACCGGTTTCCCCTTCCGCGACTTTTCCTACCTGGACACCTATCTCGCCACTTTCAGGGCCTTCATGCTGAAGACCGCGGGCATTCGCCGACCCGGCTCGGCGGCGCTGGACCTCGCCTATGTTGCGGCCGGACGTTATGACGGCTTCTGGGAATTCAACCTCAAGCCCTGGGACATCGCTGCCGGTGCCTTGTTAGTGCAGGAGGCGGGCGGCGTCGCCACCGACTTCAAGGGCGATCAGGGTTATCTCCAGAATGGCAATATCGTCGCCGGTAATTTGCGGATTCACGCCCAGATGCTGCATATCATCAGTCAGGAGATCAACCAGCCGACTTCTTGATCCTAGGTCACTCGTCATTCAGAGGAGCAAGGTCCTGCTCGTACAGATCAGTATCGTATCAGGGTGTTCGTGCTGTCTTGCCCTGGTCATGCCCAAGGGACGCCCGGATGCACTCCAGAAACAGCGCCGAGGCCCTATTGATCATAGTCAGGTTGGGTTTTTTCGAGGCCATATCGATAGGAATGGCAGCCATCGCCTCCTGGTAGCGAAGATAGGCTTGGGCTATGGGGGTCGTGCCCAAACCCAGGCGGGAGACATGGCTGGTTACCGGGCTGATGGCGGCAATCTCTGAAAGTATGGATTCGGAAACTCCGGGGATCTGCATCAGAAGCGTATTCACGGTATCGCTGAAACGCAAATGACAGGCGTAGAGTCCGAGCGGCGATTGCGGTCCATGATAGGGCGTCGGGGTGTACGCCTGGAGCCAGGACAGCATTTCCGTAGCGGGCATGGGCCGCGCGATGGCGTATCCCTGCGCCTGTGGTACGCCGAGGGCACTCAGGGCATCCAGAATTTCCGGCGTCTCCGCGCCCTCCGCCACGAAATCCACTCCCAAGCCCTGAGCGAGACCCAAGACGCTGTGCACGAAATGCAGATTGTCCGGCCGTTGCGCCAATTCCCGCACGAAGCTCTGGTCGAGCTTGACCATGTCGATCGGTAGTTCCTTGAGCCGCAGCAAGGAGGAGTAAGCACTGCCAACGTCGTCAAGGGCGAGACGCACGCCGGTAGCCTTGATTTCCAATAGCTTTTGCCGGGCACCGGCGATAGATAAAAAGTCCCCGTATTCCAGTATCTCCAGCGTGATACGGGCAGGATCGATCCCGCTCGGCCCGACGGTTTCCGCCAGACAATGCAAACAGGCGTCATGGGTGAGGATTTCCGGTTCCGCATTGACGGACACCGCGAGAGGAAACCCCTCCTTTTCCCAGGCGGCCACATCCTGCAGCGCTTGGGCGAGAACCGCCTGGGTAAGTGCGCGACGCTCGTCTATAGAAAGGAAAGTCAGGAAATGGGCGGGGGCAAGGATTTCGCCAACGCCGTCCATCAGACGCGCCAACGCTTCCACGCCCACTACTTGGCCACTTTCGAGATCAATGATGGGTTGGTAATGAACGCGCAAGCCTCCCGCGGCAAACAGGGTGCTCATACTTTGCCGAAGGACAGTCACGTCCACGTCCGTATCGGCGTGATAATACGCCCAGAATCGCTGCCGATGCCGCTTCGCTTCCTTGATGGTGTAGAGGGCATGGTCCGCATGGCGCAGCAGCAAGTCGGGATCGCAGTCGTCGAAGGGATAGAAGGTCAGCCCCAGGCTGCCGCGCACGGTCACGCTATCCCCGCCAGGAAGAACAAAAGGCGTCTCGATGGCCCATTGGACCCGGGCGAGGACCAGCTCCAGGTCGTCCATGCTTCTCAGGTCTTCGAAAACGAGGACGAATTCGTCACCGCCGAGGCGAGCCGCGAAATCGGTCTGCCGCAAGGCCTTCTGGAGACGGTCGGCGAGCGTGGTCAGCAGGATGTCGCCAGCGGCATGGCCGTATTGGTCATTGATGGGTTTGAAGTCATCAAGATCCAGCATGCCGACGGCCAGTATTCGCTCATGGCGGAGCGTACGGGCCATGGCATCCGCCATGCGCGGGGACAGGGCGGCACGGTTGGGCAATCCGGTCAGGAGATCATGGTAGGCGAGCCAAGCCTGTCGGCTATGCTCGGCATCGAGGTGCGCCCGGAGATCGAGTTCGTCGAGGCCATGGCTGAGGAGCCGGGCGATCCGCGCCAGTAGCGCCAGAATTGCTTCATCGAAAACCCCGGGGCGATCGGCGATGATCACGAGGACACCCCAGATCACCCCCTGGCGATAGATCGGAATGGCAGCGGAAGCCCGCCAGTGGTGCCGCAAAAACTGATCGTGCAACAATGCCAGAGAGGGATCCGCCAGATAATCGTTGCTATAGTGCAGACGCCCGCTACGCCAGGCCCGGGCGGCAAGACTCTGACCCTCCGGCGTATCCGCCACGGTCAGATGGATGGAGTCGATAGTCTGGGCACCGCGTCCTGCCGTAACGAGATACTTCATGACCCCTTCTTCGTTGGGATGGCCAACCCAGGCAGCGGTGAAGAGATGGCTGATGGCAAGACGTCGGCAGGTTTCCCTGAGAAGGTCCCGCTGGTTATGCGCGCGCAGCAGGATATCCCCCTCCGCCATGAGGGCGTGATACAGAGCGTTGAGCCGTTCGAGGGCTTCCCGGTGGCCAATTTCTTCCGCGATGAGATGCAGCCGCTCCATCGCGAGCCCCAAGACCGCAGCGAGATGCGCAAGAATCATCTGCTGATCGGGGTGCCCAAAAAAGCCCCGCTCCCGGCTCAACAGCGCGAGAATGCTCCGACTCCGTCCGCCGGAGTCAACCAGGGGGATGGCGGCATTGGAATTCCAGCCAAAGGGCCGGGCCGGTTCCCGCCAAGGCCGCATGGAAGCGTCGTCGACCCAGTCCGGAGTGACCTGCACCTTCTCTGTCCGCCATGCGCGCCCGGCAGGACCCTGGCCTTGGGGCGTGTCGTCGACGCTGATCGTAACGGTCGCGATATACTCGGCCATACCTGCTCCGGCAGTCGCCGTAATGACCATCTTGCCAGTGCTGTCCGGACACCCGAACCAAGCGCCGTCTACACCACCGTCCCGAATAAGGAAGTCCATGATCTGCGGGATCATCGTTGCTTCGGAGTCCGCGCCGACCATCAGATAATCCAGGTGCAGGAGTAGATTCCGGACACTACTGGAGCCCTCGGCATAGCCCTCAAGCTGCCAGGCCAGATCCTGCAGCAGGCGTCCCACCAACAAAGCGCGCAGGGGATGGCGATCCCTCGCGGCAATTTCGGGCCGATCTACCTGCTCCAGAAGATGGCGCCAGTACAAGGTGTAGCTGTCAGCCACCCAGGATGGCAACACACCGTGACGATAATGGGTCCGGCCTGCCAGATGGGCGTTCTCGCGCCAGGATGTCTCCATTTCCGGATCCAGAAGCAGACGCAGATGGCGTGCTTGCGCCGCGCGCAAGTGTTGATAACGTTCCGGGGAAAGCCGGTTCAACACCTGCGCACGCTCGGGAATAGCCTCCAGCGTCCTATAAAAGGCCACAATGAAGGCTTCGACACCTGTCGCCAGGAACTGGTAATAACTGGCAAGAAGTCCGACGGGAAGGATTGGATATTCAGCGGATGACAAGATTCACCTCGATTAGGAGTTGTTAAGAAATTACGTGCATTTTCCTTTCGGTGAGATGACGTAATTCCACTCTCCATGGAAATCATCGCGATCAAGCTGAATGGCAGCGAATTCAGCGTCAGTGACCTTGATTCCCTTCGGGTAGGGTGTGGGGTCAATGGCGGCACGTACT
>JAKAVW010000101.1 GCA_021827445.1 Pseudomonadota bacterium | reverse complement strand
CACACCCAGGGTTTCATCGCTACCGAACATTTCTTTCAGTCGTTTCGCGGCAACCATGTCGCTCAATTTATGCGCCATGATTTCACCCAGCGTAGGGGATGGACTGGTGGCCTGCGCTGCCTCTTTGCGCTGAATATCCGCAGCGGGTTGTTCAGCCTGTTGCCGCAAGGGCTTAGCATCCGGCAAGGGGCTGCTCTCCTGCAAGAGGTTAGCACCCTGCAAGGGGCTTTTACCTTCTGGCGCGACGGTCAGCAAATCTCCGAATTCTTCCTTGAGATGACTGACTATGGTTTCCGCCCGTTGCAGAGGTTCCGATGTTTCAAGAATCGTGTCCTGTTTCTGGGCAGGACCAGACAAATCCTGCATCAGGGCAAAGGTGCTGTTCACCAGCAGCAGGACGCGATCCAGACTATGCACCGTGGACAGGTACCGGGTGCGGTTTTCTCCGGCAATGACCGCGTCGAGATGGTAACTGTCCATCTCATCCGCGCCGGTGATCGAGGACGCTTTTTTGTGACTGATCTGTAGCGCTTTCACTCCCTGAAGCCGATCCTGCCGGTCCCAGAGCGTCTCCATCCGGGCAGCGTCATATCCAAAGGTGATCGGGTCAGCGGCCCCCGGCTTTTTATTGAGCCAGTCCTTCGCGGCGCGGCCGGCATCGGTGGTCCAGTCCAGTCCATCATGTTCCTTGAGGTGCTTGCCGAGCATCTTGCGGCCCTGCGCGTAGGCTTCGGCAAAGCTGGGATAATGGGTATTGCGCGCGTTCGGCACCGAGGGACCGGATACGCCTTCGCTCCGAAAACCGATGGCGGGCACATAGCCCTGCTTGTCCCGACCGATGAACAGGGCGACATATTGCTTTCCGTCCCCGAAGCGCAAACCGACAAAACGGTCAAAGTTTTTCAGCGCACCGGGGGCTTCCACGGGCAGATCATCGTGGTCCATATCCTCCGGCCAGCGCGGGGCTGGAGGCTGATCGGGAACCTGTTGGGCGGGCAGCGGTTCCGGAAGGTGCCAGACGGGTTCCTGATTCAGACCATAGGGCGCGTTGAACAGGGCGTCATGGTCTTTTTCCGGAAAACGGCTGGCGATCTGCCGGATAAAGCCCGCCCACGCATCCATATCGGTGGGGTCCACCACCTGGGCAAACTCCGGCGGTTGCGTGAAATCCCAATTTCCATAGGGTCGCAGTTCCGCCACCACCGCCTGTTCTTCGGCGGCATGGTGGAGTGTGACCATCCACGGATTGACAGGACGTTCATTGCGGTATCCCCAGGCGAGAATCAATCGCTGATTCCCTTCCAGCCGTTCCATGATCTCACCGAAGGCTTCCTGATAAGGCGGTTCCCTCAGAAGATCATCGGCTTTGGCAAGGGTGTGATGATTACCGTCGGCGCGTTGCGTCACGCCTTCCAGCAATTTGGGCGCGGCCCTGATGAAACCGCGTTCCACCGAAGATTCCCCATAGTGGTGGCGCAACTTTTCCGCCAGCTCCTCACGTGCGGCGGTATGGGCTTCCAGGAATGTGGCAAATGCGGGGGAGTTCACGCTGGGCAGATAACTGGATACGGCCCCATCGGTGGAAAAGCGGTAGTGCCCCTGCGGATCGCGGGCAATGCTGATGCCGACTTTCTCAAAATATCCTTTTCCATAGGACCATTCCGCATGATAGGCCGGTGGGAACACCCCATGCTCATTGGGCCATGTAGACGGTACCTGCATGTCCCACAGGGGCGAGAGCATGTCCGGCTGACTCACTTTCCAGCCGGGCAGTTCGGATTTTTCCGCAGCGGTTACAGGCGCAAAATCGGGGTCTTCCTCATCGTCCTCGTTCTCGTCCTCGGCGATTTCCTCTTCCTCCGGATCAGGGAGCAGGTCCGAAGGCGTTTGCTTCGGTAGGGCTGCCCCCGGCAGGCTTGCAGCCGGCAGGGATGCCGCCTGCAAGGCAGCGCCCGGCAGGGAATTGTCTGTTGCTGGCGCAGGGTCGGGCAGTACCGTTGCCGTGACATTATTGTCGGTTTCCGCCGTTGCCGCAGAATTTGCCCTTTCCCCACTGAACAAATGTTCTATTTCCTCGTCCTGCCAGGTTACGGGTTCGGATGCGGGTTCTGAAACCGTGGGTTGCTGCATGTCCACCAGTTCCGCTTTCCGCAGGGCATCCATGACCACGCCATCCACGTTCATATTCAAAACGGCCTTGCAGAAACGGGTGAATTGTGGACTTCTGGTCATATATCGGACTTCATGCGTATCCGGCTTTAGCAGCCCATACTGAACCGATGCGCCTTTTTTGTAGCTGGATACCTGAGTGTGACCTTCCTCGATCATCGCCAGCACATAGTCCTGCCCGGTTCCGCCGCGATGCATCCGTAGTCCCGCGAACGATTCCCAGGCGGATTGCAATTCTTTTTTGTTTTGCCGTTCTTCGCGCTGCTTTTTTTCCTCGGCGTCCATGCGTTCGCGCATTTCCGGGCTGACGGCGGCCCAGGCGTCGATCTGTCGCACCCGTACTTTTTGCGTTTTCCCCAACTGAACGCCGGTCATCCGCTCAAAGATTTCCTGACTGGCAGGATTCATGCTGTTGTGACCAATGGCACTTTGAATCCGTCTCAGATCACGATCCTGCACATATTTCACCATGTCTGGCGTTTTCGTCGTGTGGTGACCGTGCTTGTTGAAAATGGCGACGGCGATCTCTTCGATAGGCGTGCTTTCATCGGCTGCGGCAAGAAAGTCACGGCCTTTCTGCATCAAGTGATCTTTGGCGATCTGCATCAATTCGGTTTCCAGCGTGCGCGTAGCCACCAATACCTCACGGTGTTGACGAGCAGGTGCGTAGCGGCCCAGACGATCATTGATGCGCATGGAAATCTGGTTATTTTCCGAAACCTCCCGAAGAGCATCAGCGGCGGTTTTAATGATGCCTTGCCCATCACGAACCGCTTTGTCCACTGCGCGGTACACGTCTCTTGCACTGGATTCATCCGTAACCAGGCTCTTGTCCACACCATCCATTGCCGACTGAATGTGCTCCGCTGCCTGGGCATAGCTGTCCAGATAGGCTTGCACCAACGGTTCCTGTTTCTGGAGCGCATCCCGTTGCCGCACGGCTTCATCGCGCAAACTTTCGGTCTGGGCAATCAGTCCCGGCAGATCGTTTCTGCTCTCTATGCTTTTGCGATCCCACCATAAATTGCGTGGTTCGCCGGCAGGATTGTCGAGAGATACGGTCATCTCATCTTTTCGGCCTGCAAACTTTATGGAAACCGATACGAATACCGTGGGATCATCCGGTTGGTCATAACGCACACTCAACTCGGCGTTATTGGCAGATATTTCGGGGATACGATCGTTTTTGCGGAGTGTTACCAGCTTGTTACCGGCATAATGCTCGGTTAATCCGGTGAATGTTGCATTGACCGCTTTCCAGTCCTCATGAATGTCATGCAGGCGATCCATAAACACCCGGTTCAGGTATTTTCCATTCTCCTGAACGGTCAGAACGGGTACCGGGCCTCTTGCCAGTCCATCGTTGATCTCGATTTTCAGGGAGATTTCTGCGTGCGTTTCCAGCATGGACTGAATGGCCCGCGCCTCGTCGCCAGCGCGGGCATCCAGTCCTTTCCGGTTGAACAGGCCCACCATGCGCCAGTCGTCGATGTCGGCGTGTTCCACGGCAAAGATCGCGCCATCCTTTTTCGTCAGCCAGAGTTGCTTGCCGTCCTCAGAAAATCCGCGCATGGTGCCCACAATCCCTTCTCCGACGTTTTGCAGCCTCACCACCGGATATCGCGGGACGGGTGCTTTCTCTGAAATGGTGTCAGGATGGGATGCCACCGTGTTGCCGGCCATTTGCTTCCATATCGCCAGCCGTTCGGCAATATCCGCATCCGTGGGCAGGGCGATTCCTCGTAAAGACACTCCGACATCCCGCAAGGCGGTTTCCCACTCGGGCAGTTGATCGGCCAGTAACGGCAGGATCACGCGCTGCATGACCGGATCTTGCAGATTCCTGATCGGGTCAAACAACAGCACACGGTCCTGATTCAATGACAGGATCACTTCGTCGCCTCTGGACGTGCCGAATACCAACTCGCGCACATCATTTTCCGTGCGATAGCGGAAACCCAACTGCGCATCGGTCATCGGCAGCCAGTCATCTATCGGCACTGGCCGGCCCAATGGTATCTCTGCAACGCTCCAGACCTCTTGATTGAGGGCTATCTGACGTTCCCGCTGTTCACGTTGCGCTATTCTGCTAACAAGGCTTTCGGCGTTTTGAAGATGCTCCGATTTCCGTTCTTCGGCGGGCAGTAATTCACCTTCCAGCACGGCAGGCTGGGCGCGTTCCGCATCAAAAACCATGCGACCGATTCGCGCCCGGTAATCGGTCATGCCTTCCCGTCCCTGCAATACATCCTTGGCGGCATCGCGCATCGCCTGGGGCAGTGTGGCGTCCTCAATGGCATCCAGAATGGCGTTGCTGGTGGCACCCAGCACGTTGCCTAACAGAAAATGCTCCAGCGCATTGGCTTTGGCCTGTTGCGCCACTATCGGTGCGTGTTCCCGGATGTGGGCGACCACATAATCATCCAGCGTTTTTTGCGATCCGTTTTGCTCACGTTGATTGAATTTTTGCTTGATCTGTTCCGCAATGCCGTGCAGTTCATTCGCAAATTGCGTGCTCGAACCGCGCAGATAATCCCGCACAGTGCGTGTTTCGTGCTCCTCCGTATCCGCTGCGAGAGATACCCGGTAGGCCAATCCCTGCATGTCGCCGTCAGCATTCAGCATGGCATCCAGGTGAATCACCGCGCCGCCACGGGTCAGGTCACCATGCAGCACTTGCTGCCACCACCCGCGTTCACCCAGGGCATCCACATTTTGCTGGATACGGGCATTGAGCACGGCGTCGATTTCATCCACAAGCTGGACCCGTGCGGCCTGCCACTCCGCATCTTCTTCATAGGGCGGATCATCCACATCCCGCGCGCGATCATCGCCCAACAGATAGGGCAGGCTGTATGGGGAGTCTTCGATCATCTTCAGCATGACACTGGCAATGGGGTCCAGGGTGCCGAATGGCCTTGCAGACGGCAGGGTTGCACCCGGCAGGGCTGTATCCTGCGAAGGGGTTGCTCCCGGCAAGGCTGCCGTAGATGCAGGTGACAGGGGCACGTCCGCCAGATCCAGACTGTTGATCCGCGTGGATGCCGCCACCAGCCTTTCCATGACCCGATCTATCGTCACGGATGCGGGAAAATACGCAGCGTAAGCGTTGGCGACCCGCGATACGATGCGGCGCTTTATCAATGTGCCCGTCCAGTCATCCGGCATGACGCCGGTCACGGCCAGAAACATCTTTTTACGTTCCGCTTCGGGCATGTCGGGCAACGTGTTCAGAAGCGCCTGATAATAGGGGCTGGATTCGTCTATGTTCGCTTCCTGTGCCGTGAAAATCTCATGGCGTACAAAATCCATCGCGTCATCCAGTGTGGCAAAATGGTCTTCGTAAACGCCTCTTTCAAAATTCATATCGGCATCTAGCGTGACGGGATGGTCTTCGTGATTTTCCTTTTCGACGTTGTCCACGCGAATACTAAAATCATCTTTTCGTTGAGTAATCGAGTAATCATTGCGGCTGCGGGAATCCCGCACCAGAACTTCCGTGGCATGGGGTGATGGTTCAATGGTCAGACCCGGAACACCTTGCAGGGCGATGGTTACGGATTCCTGTAACGTCGCCGCCGGGGTTACCGGTAATGGTCCCGTCTTGAAAGTCTGGATGTGCGCGTACAGGTCAGGGATTTTCGCCTGCAGATTCTTCAGGGTGCCATCATTGACGATTTCCAGATCCATCGGCACATCATCCAGGGTATTTTCCAGATGGTGATTGGCTTCTGCCGAACCCATGGCTTGCGCCCGCGCCAATGCCTGTTCAACCTCTGGATTGCGCACGCGCAAGGTGACTCCATCCATGGCCTGAATCAGCGCCAATTCCGGCATAGTGCGTATCCCGGAAACGGCAACCGACGATCCGCTGTCCAGTGCCATTTGCACCTGTTCGCGCACATGATGAATCAGGTAATCCGGATTTTGCGCGCGCCGATAATCACCCCATTGTTGCAGGACATAGCGAGGCGATAACGGAGCGGTGTAATCCTTGTGTTTCAGGACTTCCTGCATGTCCTGGTTTTGGCACATGGACCGGCTCAGCGCGCTTTGCGGGCTCTCCTTCATTTTCCGGTTTTCCAGCCATTCCACAGGGATGCCATAAGCACCGGACACTTCCTGGTACAAAATGTCACCAAAGCCGATCTTGATCGTATGACCGCTTTGCGCGATCAGCAGGTCCGCTACGGTATCCTTGCCGGCACCGGGCTTGCCGGTGATGCCCACCAGCCACGTCTTTAATGCGTTGGGTTTTTCGACGGTCGTGACAGCGGCATCTACCTCTACTTTCGACAGACGTTCCTCTATGGACTGATATAGTCTGAATCCTTCATCGGTAAGGCCCACTCCCGCATCCTTCTTTTCGCCGGAGTGCCAGACCAGACCGGCATTTTTGAGGGACGTGAACACGCCCTTGTCCTCGGCGGTCTCGATGATGGTATCCGCCCAGGTCTCGGTTTCACCGGCGTTCTGAGGCACAGCCCCGTTAAGGGTCGTGTATTCGCTCCGGGCGATTTTGCGCAGCATGGCCTGTTGCAGGGGCGTTGCGGTGATTCCCGGCGAAAGTCCCGCCGCTGGTGGTAAGGCGTGATCCGGTTTCGTCACGCCTATTACTGCCTGCGGATTTTCCATTTGATCCAGTATGGACGCCACCAAACCCTGCGCATCCAGCGTCATTTCATCGTCTATATCTATGGCCATCGGCGCATCCCCATCGCGCCGGGTGATCCGGTACCCCCAATGCACCATGTTTCCACCCGAAGAACGGCCATTTGGGAAAATCTTGAACCCGTTGCCGTTATCGTCGTTTGCTTGCGAAAAAGCCGCTCCCGACCACTTCCAGCCGCCTTCCTGCAAAACCTGGGATACCTGTTCCGCCCGTAACTGGATCAGGTGGTCGAGCTGGTCCTGCAGGGACTTCTGAAGTGCGGGGCTATCGGTTACCGCATCCCACCCACCGGCGCTTTCAATGGCTTCTACGGCGCTCTGGTAGGTCGGGCCTTCCTGGGCCAGTTCAGACAGGCCGGCTTTTTTGGCGTTGGAGTTCTCGGTAGTCGGCACGTTGCGAGACGCGAAACTCTGATTGATCGCATCGGTAATGGCATCTTGAGTGGCCCTGAAAGCGATACCCTCAGCGCTAAAACGCAAATCCCGTTGTATCGGATCATGCGCCGGGATTCCATATTGAGTAATTGCATTCAGGGCCGCCTGAACGTGATGGTTTGCGGTTTTTGCCGCCTCTGTCAGTGCTTCATAACGATGGGGCTGTGCATCTAGTGCTTGCTGTAATTGCACACGGGATGACTGATAGGCTTCCCTCGCCGCAGTCAGCAAACTTTCCGCCGTGAGAATGGGTTTGTCCATGACGATCTGTTCGGGGGCATATCCATGAACGTCCAGTGTCACACGCAAGGATTCCGGCTTATGCGCCAAAACCACCGTCCATGCATCCGTACCCATTGTCGAGAAGTCCAGCGTTCGGATTTCTCCCTGCTGCGTTTCTGGATGTAAAACCAGGCCATACCCGGATGCGCCATCTTCAGAGAGCGCACTGACAAACATCAGGTCGCCATTCTGCATGTTGCGCAAGGCCATTTGCCCGGTAGCGTCCAGTTCGTTCGCCTGGGCGTCTTCCATCGTCATGGCGGATGCCGTATTCGCCCAGCGATCCAGCCGTTGCAATTGGCCCCGAATTTCATCCGGCGACAGCATGACCGTGGTGTTCTGGTCGGTACCGTTGAGCAAGGTAGTCAGCAATTCTTTTTGCGCATCGCCCATGAAACGCGCCACGGTAGCGGGAATCATCGGATGTTCCGCGGCATAGCGTTGATCGGCGGCATCCATGGCCAACGCCAGTTCTTCACGAATGCCATGCTCTATCGTGACCAGAGAAGCCGGAAAAGTCATGCGTCGATAATCCGCATCCCGGCTGACAACGCGCTCCATAGCCGTTTCATAGTCCACCGGGATATTCTCCATATCCACCTGATGCGTGACCTGCAGGGAAATGCGCGCATCCCCGCCGGTCGTCGGGCTGACGGATTCCACGGTGCCGATAAATAGATGCTTTGGCATGAGGCCCGCGCCAGTGGGTAGCCGATCACTGGAGGGCGTGCGCAAAACGATATGTTGACCTTCCAGTGATGGACTGTTTTGCGCAGGGTCTTCCGGGTACAGAATATCAGCGTTCATATCGTTGATGGCTTCGCGTTGGGCATCCGCTTTCTGTCGGGCCAGATACGCATCCAGCTCCGACCGTTCCGCCACCAGGATCAGATGGTCCGGGCCAACCGCCAGAGTGACCGGATCATGATATTGCAGGGGTTCCGCGTTCTTTCCAACGGGATCGCTGTACACTATACGGACGCTTTCGCCACGTTCCATGTAAAAATACTGGTCAATCACGTCGGACGTGGCTACCAGATTCACCCCGTTTTCGCGCAAATTACCTAGCAAGTCGCCAATGGTATGGCCCGATGCCGGGATTCCGGAGTCGAACACGGTTTGCTCCATGATTTTCAGGTCGGGCGTTGCGTTTGCCGGCGCTGTTTTCGGTGCATCGGCGGGCAATACCGGTAGATCATCGCCTATGCCCAGGTACGGTGCCATCTCGCGCATCCGGTCGGCGACCACAAAGGGTGTGTCCTGCGCCAATTCCAGCAGAAAATCAGCGTCGATTAAATCCTGCTTCAAAACCGGCCCCATTTGCGCCTCCCACCGGCTATCGGGGCGGGACCGGACCATCTGTAGGCCGTACAATGTCCTCGCATCCTGATTCATGCCCGTAATAAACCACCAGTGCAGATTGTCGGAACTATGGTAGGTCATGACGCAAAGTGCTGCCCCGGCCTGAATTTCGGCTACGCGTGGCGTGGGTACGGGACGATCTCCGGGACCGGAAAGTGCCGGTTGACGCAGCCATTCCGCCAGCGTATCCAGATGATGCAACACGGTAGGCAGACCCGCGTTATCGCCATCGCCAACAATGCGCCGCAAGGCGGTCATCTGTTTCGGCGTGGTCCATTCCGCCAGCGTTGCCAGTGTGCTTTCCAGTGTATCGTCCATAGCTATTTGAACAGATGGATTCAACGTATTCCGGTATGCATCCAGATAGGACTGTTCCGCCACCAGCACCGCATGATCGGGCAGTTCGGCCAGAATGACCGGCTCTTTGTATTCGACCTGACTGGATGCAGCAGAAATCAGCGGTCCTTGTGGTTTCCGGGTGTACAACACGCGCAGACTGCCGGTCTTGACGGGCATCTGCCGATAGCGCGCCATAACGTGGTCATCCACATCGGTGGCAATGCCCGAATCGCTCCAGTTTTTGAGCATCTGCTCTACGGTTTCACCGGAT
>JAKAVW010000100.1 GCA_021827445.1 Pseudomonadota bacterium | reverse complement strand
TCCGATCTGAATCCAGGCCACCCGCTCGCTGAACTGCATGGCTGCTGTGTGGGTATCAAACCCGGTGAAAAGGGGAATGGTTACGGCGAAAGCCGCGATGGACACCAGCAGCGCCAGCCAGCGTGCCACTTCGGCCCGGCGGTCGCCCACCGCGAGTACCAAAAGACCGCCGACAATTGGCACCCAGATGGCATAGCTGAGGAGGGATGAATGCATCATACCCTACCCTTTCCAGACCACGAAATAGGTCATGAACAAAATCAACCCGATAATCATTGCGAAAGCATAGTGATAGATGTAACCGGTCTGAACGCGCCGCCAGGACAGAGCCGCCTTGCCGATCTCGCGGGCCGTGCCGTTGACCATGATGCCGTCAATAAACCGCTCATCACCCATATGCCAGAACACGCGACCGAACTGAATAACCCCCCGTACCAGAACCGTTCGGTTAAAAGCATCGAAGCCATATTTGCTCTCCAGAATCCAGATGAAAGGGCTGAGGATCCGCGTCAGCGCCACCGGCACACCCGGATACAGCCAGTAGAAGTAGGCCGCCACGGCAATACCCAGCAGCGCCAGCCAGAAAGGCCAGACCAACAGCCCTTGAAGCAGGAAATCCCAGGCGCCGTGCCAGTGGGCACTGATCTCGCCGATGGTATTGAGCTGCGGGGCGATCACCAGGGAGCTATTGAGGAAGTGACCAAGACCGATGGGACCAATATAGGCCCAACCCGCAAACACCGCAGGGATAGCCAGGGCAATAAGCGGAATCGTGATTACCGAGGGCGATTCATGCAGATGGACATAGGTGTATGCATCCATCCGGGGCGCACCATGAAATACCAGAAAAAACATTCTGAACGTATACAGGGCAGTCACCAGAGCACCTGCCACCAGCATATACTCCGCCCAGTCGGCACCAGGCAGTGTGGATAGTCCCACGGCCTCAATAATGAGATCTTTACTGAAGAAACCCGCAAAGGGCGGAATACCGGAAAGCGCCAGGCTCCCAATCAGGAAAGTAATATAGGTGATGGGCATAGCCTTACGCAGGCCACCCATTTTGCGGATATCCTGTTCATTGGCCATGGCATGAATCACCGACCCCGCCGCAAGGAAAAGCAATGCCTTGAAAAAGGCGTGGGTCATCAGATGGAAAATCGCCGCAGAAAACGCCGAAGCCCCCAAAGCAGCCGTCATGTAGCCCAACTGAGAAAGCGTCGAGTAGGCGATAATACGTTTAATATCATTTTGTACCAACCCGACCAGCCCCATAAACAAGGCCGTAATAGCACCAATCAGCAGAATCACAGACAAGGCTGTCGGAGACTGCTCATAAATCGGCGACATCCGCGCCACCATGAAAATACCCGCCGTGACCATGGTCGCTGCATGGATCAGGGCAGAGATAGGCGTCGGGCCCTCCATGGATTCCGGCAACCATACATGCAAGGGTACCTGTGCCGACTTACCCATAGCACCAATAAAGAGGAGTAAGGCAATCCAGGTCAGTATATTCCACGGATGACCAGGGATAATTTCGACCGTTTGCCCCACCAAATGGGATACAGCAGCAAAAACCGTACGGTAGTCCAGACTGCCACAGTAGTGATATATCGCGGCAATACCGATGAGAAATCCAAAATCACCGACCCGATTGACGATAAAAGCCTTGAGTGCTGCAACATTGGCACTTTCCCGCTGAAACCAGAAACCAATGAGCAGATAGGAAACCAGGCCTACCGCTTCCCAGCCAAAAAAGAGTTGGAGAAAATTATTACTCATCACCAGCATGATCATGCTGAAAGTGAAGAGGGCAATATAACTGAAAAAGCGCGCATAGCCCGGATCATCATGCATATAACCAATCGTATAGAAATGCACGCACAAAGACACAAAAGTCACAATGACCAGCATCAAGGCTGTCAGACTGTCAATATCAAAACCGATGAATACCGGCAGGTGACCCAATATGGCCCAGGTATAGATATCACCATAAAAGGTAATACCCTGGCTGACCTGCCATAGTACTGCTAGCGACAGATAAAAAGCGATGGCGACGCCGATGAGGGGCCCCCAATGAGCCTGCTCCCGAAACTTCCAGCCCAAGAATCCAGCCACCAGGGCACCCGCCAGAGGTGCCAATGGAATAGCCAGATATACGGCGATAGGGGGAAAGGCGTTTAACCAGTCAAAAACCCACATATCAACCCCTCAACTCATCAATATCATCTACGTTGATGCTATGGCGATTACGGAAATAGACCACCAGTATCGCCAGACCGATTGCCGCTTCAGCCGCCGCCACGGTCAGAATAAAAAACACAAAGACCTGTCCGTCGAGATTGCCCAGATAACGGGAAAATGCGACCAGATTGATGTTCACCGCCAGCAGCAGCAGTTCAATAGCCATCAGCAGAATGATGACGTTCTTGCGATTGAGGAAAATACCGACCACGCCGATAGAAAAGAGTATCGCTCCGAGGATCAGGTAGGCCGCCAGGGTCGGTTGTCCAGCACTCATGATTTAGGCTCCCGCAAATCCACCAGATGCACCCGATCTTTGGCGCGTACAGCCATCTGTGCACCAATATTCTGAGTTTTAGCACCGGTCCGGCGCCGCAACGTCAGGGCGATGGCGGCAATAATCGCTACCAGCAGAATAACTGCGGCTATTTCAAATGGGTACAGGTATTGGGTATAGAGAAGAATCCCCAATGCCCGCGTATTATCAGCATTGGCCGGTATGGCTGCGGGTGCGGTAATATGACCCAGCGGAGAAGTCCAGAAAACAACTGCCAGTTCCAGCACACCGAGGATAGCAATAGCCAGACCTAATGGCAGATAGCTGAGGAAGCCTTCTTTGAGACGTGCCAGATTGATATCCAGCATCATCACCACAAAAAGGAAAAGCACCATCACCGCACCCACATAGACCAGGATGAGGATCAGCCCCAAGAACTCCGCTCCCAGCAAAATGAACAAGGCTGCCGCATTAAAAAATGCCAGCACCAGATACAAGGTTGCGTACACTGGGTTACGCGCCGTTACCACAAGGGTTGCAGACCCCAGCAGTATGGCGGAGAAAACATAAAACAGAATGGTGGTTACGGGCAGCATGGCATTTGTTCTCCGTCAGCGATAAGCGCGATCGGCGTCGCGATCGGCAGCCAGCTCCGCTTCCAGGCGATCGCCATTAGCCAGCAGCATGTCTTTGGTATAAATCAGGTCGCCGCGAATTTCGCCGTGGTAAGACAACACCCGGCTTTCGACAATGGAATCCACCGGACAGGACTCCTCACAAAGTCCACAAAAAATACACTTGCTGAGGTCAATATCATAGCGGGTCGTTCGCCGTGTTCCATCGCTGCGAGCTTCGCTTTCGATGGTAATCGCCAGCGCCGGACATACGGCTTCGCAGAGCTTGCAGGCAATGCAGCGTTCCTCGCCATTTTCATAGCGGCGCAAGGCATGCAGGCCCCGGAAACGCGGGGATTGCGGTGTCTGCTCTTCGGGGTACTGCACGGTGATTTTTCGGGCAAAGAAATACCGGCCGGTGAGCTGCATACCACGCAGCATCTCGGTCAGAAAAAAGGTGTTAAACCATTGCTTGGGGCGAAATTGCATAGTGTTCTCCTCAGCGCAAAATGGCACGCAAGGGCGTTTCCAGAGCAACGCCGATTACGACAATCCAGGCGATCGTCACCGGGATAAACACTTTCCAGCCCAAACGCATGATCTGATCATAACGATAACGGGGGAAAGTGGCGCGAATCCATAAAAACACATACAGCAGGAAAGCCGTTTTCAGCAACAACCAGACTATTCCGGGTATCCAGGTCAGTAACGGCGTATTGATCGGCGCATACCAGCCACCGAGAAAGAGCACCGTCGTCAGCAGGGAAACGAAAATCATATTGGCATATTCAGCCAGAAAGAACAGCGCGAAGGCCATCCCGGAATATTCCACATGGAAGCCCGCCACAATTTCTGATTCGCCTTCCGCTACATCGAAAGGCGCACGGTTGGTTTCTGCTATGCCGGAAATAAAGTACACCAGAAAAAATGGAAATAACGGCAGCCAGTACCAGGACCAGAAACCGCCGCCCGCCTGTGCTTCAACGATTTTGGTCAGGTTCAGAGTCTGGGCCAGCATCAGCACCCCCACCAGGGCAAAACCCATGGCAATTTCATAAGCCACCAACTGGGCCGCCGCCCGCATGGCCCCCAGAAAGGCGTATTTGGAATTGGACGCCCAGCCCGCGACGATGATGCCGTATACACCCAGACCAGCTATAGCCAGCACATAAAGCAGGCCAGCATTCATATTGGAGATAGCCACACCTGGACCGAAAGGAATAGCCGCCCAAACCAGCAGCGCTGGCACAAAAGCCAGCACCGGCGCTGCCAAAAACAGAAAACGATTGGCATTGGTAGGAATAATCACTTCCTTGAACATCAACTTGATCGCATCCGCAATCGGCTGCAACGAACCCTTGAAGCCCACCCGATTGGGTCCCAGACGTACCTGCATATAACCAATCACCTTACGCTCGGCCAAGGTCAGATAGGCCACACCCAACAGTAGCGGCACTACGACGATGACAATCTTGATGAGCGACCAAAGAATCGCCCACCACGCCGTATTCTGAAAATCATGCATGACCCTGCCTCCTTAAGCACTGGCCGCAGCGGCAGGCGGTGTGGCCATGGTCACCGCGCAGGGCGCACAAGTGGCGCCTAATGCTGCGGTTTCGCTATACCCCATAGGCACCCAGACAGCACCCATCGGAATCCGCACATCCAGTACCAGAGGCAGGGAGACCTTACCGCTATGACTACTGATTTCGACTGAGTCCCCGCGCAGGGCCAGCACCTTGGCCTGATCCGGGTGCATTTTCGCCACGGCGGGCTGGGCGAGGGGCGCGGCACGCCGCACCAGTGGATCGCCCTGATAGATGGACCAGTCGCCCAGACGGCATAACCCATCGGCAGACATTGGCATCGGGACCTGCTCCAAAGCGGGAAAGGCATGGAACGGCGGCACATCCAGCGCATACTCACGGATTGTGTGCTGCCAGGCGGCAGTGACTTCACTCAGTGCATTAAACTGGAACCCGGACAGCTTAAGGCCGTCACCGAGTACGCGCAGTATTTTCCAGGCGGGACGCGCCTCGCCCGGCGTTTTTACCGCTGCCTGAAAGGATTGCAGGCGCCCTTCATTATTCACGAACGATCCGGAACCCTCGGCAAAAGCCGCCATGGGTAGAATCACGTCAGCATACCGTTTCGCTTCGCCGGCAAACTGCGCGATGCTCAGCACGAATTCCGCTTTTTGCAAGGCAGCCAGCGCCGCGGCGCCGCGTATCGCGTCCATACCCGGCTCAGTACCAAGGAGCACAAAGCCCCGCATATCAGCATCCCAAAGAGCATCAGCCGGTAGCCCCGCCGCATGCGCCGTATGCCCCCCTGGCAAACGATGAGGCACACAGCCACTCAACCAGGCCCCGGCACTATTGGCCTCTTGCGCCAGCCAGCCCACCCGTCCGCCCGCCAACTCGGCAAGTGTTTCAATCTGTGCAATCATCGCCGCCGCCTGCGGGTGATGCAGCAAAGCACTACCGATGAGGATCAATGGGTTATCCGCCGCCAACAGGTCGCTCGCGACATGCGCCAAGGGCGTCGCGTCCGCCTTCTCAGCATGACCGGACAACTGGCTGCAGAGCGACTTATAGAGGGCCAGGTCAGCACCTGCATCTGCCACCAGTTGGGTTACGGGATAGTTGAAATCCCGACGCAGGCTATCGATGGCAATCACTTTACCGCCCTGCAACACGGACTTGCGCAGACGATGGTTGGTCAGCGGCTGCTGTTGCCGCGGAAAGGCATGGCAAAGCAGCACAACGGGCTCACGCTCCAGATCTTCGAGCGCCATGTTCAGAGCCGGATAGGTCGGCATCGCGGCATCCGCACGAAAATCCTGCTGGCGCAGACGATGGTCCACATGCGGGCTGCCCAGACCGCGCAACAGGGCCTGGAAAAGCAAGAGTTCTTCGTTGCTGGACTGGGCCGAAATCAGGCCGGCCAGTCGTCCCGCGCCATGCCTGGCGATCACCTGCTCCAGTCCTGACAAAGCGGCATCCAGCGCTTCCGCCCAGGAAACCTCACGCCACTCACCATCAACACGCAGTAAGGGCTGTGTCACGCGATCCTCTGCCTGTAAACCCGTGTAGGCGTAACGCCCTTTGTCACAAATCCATTCTTCGTTGACCGCCTCATTCGTCCGCGGCAACACCCGCAACACCTCACGCCCCAGACTCTGCACATCGGTATTACAGCCCGTCGAGCAATGGGGACAAAGGCCCGGTGTATGCTTCAGTTCCCAGGAGCGGGCTTTATAACGGAAAGGCTTGCTGGTCAGCGCGCCCACCGGGCAAAGGTCAATCATGTTGCCGGACAATTCCGACCGCACAGCCTTGGCGACATAGGTGCCGATAGCCATGTGCTCGCCGCGTCCGGTTGCTCCCAGTTCCATGATACCGCCAATCTCCTGGCCAAAGCGCACGCAGCGGGTACACTGGATACAACGGGTCATTTCCGTCGCAATGAGGGGACCAATGTCCTTGTCCTCCACGACCCGCTTCTCTTCCGTGTAGTGGCTGTGCGGATTGGCGAAACCCATAGTGATATCCTGCAAGGGGCATTCGCCGCCCTGATCACAGATCGGGCAGTCCAGGGGATGGTTGATGAGCAGAAACTCCAATACGCCCTGCTGTGCCATTTTCGCCTTGCGCGAAGCGGTGGCAATCTTCATGCCGTCGGCAACGGGTGTTGCACAGGCAGGCAAGGGCTTGGGGGCTTTTTCTACATCCACCAGACACATGCGGCAATTGGCCGCGACCGACAATTTGGGGTGATAGCAGAAAAACGGGATATAGATCCCCAAGGACTCGGCGGCTTCCATAATGGTCGTCCCCGGCGCCACCTCAATGGCCTGCCCGTCGATTTCAATATTCGGCATCAGGCAACTCCCATACTGATCAGGCAACGCTTGTGCTGAATGTGATATTCATATTCTTCGCGAAACAGGCGGATGGAACTCACTACCGGAGCCACACCGCCGTCGGCCAGGGCGCAGATGGTGCGGCCCTCGATACGTGAGCCCACATCCAGCAGCAGTTGCAGGTCTTCTTCGCGGCCCTGACCATTTTCGAGACGATGCATCACCCGCCACAGCCAGCCCATACCTTCCCGGCAGGGCGTACACTGACCGCAGGATTCGTGCATGTAAAAGCGGGCAATACGCTCCACCGTTTTGACGATGCAGACACTGTCATCCATGATGATCACCGAGCCCGCGCCCAGCGCCGAACCCGCTTTGGAGATGGAGTCATAGTCCATGGTCACTTCCATCATAGCGGCTCCCGCCACCATGGCCGTGCTGGTTCCTCCGGGAATGACCGCCTTCAACTGACGACCCGGCCGCAGTCCGCCCGCCATCGCCAATAAATCCCTGAAGGGCAAACCCATGGGCACTTCATAATTGCCCGGCTTCTGCACCTGACCCGTCACCGAGAAAATTTTGGTACCACCATTATTGGGCTTGCCCAACTTCAGAAACCAGTCACCGCCCCTGGTGATGATGTCCGGGACTGAGGCGAAGGTTTCCACATTATTGATGGTGGTAGGCCGTCCGTATAAGCCGTAACTGGCCGGGAAAGGCGGCTTGAAGCGCGGCTGTCCCTTCTTCCCCTCCAACGCCTCCATCAGCGCCGTTTCCTCACCGCAGATGTAGGCACCCGCCCCTCGATACACATACAGATCAAAGGAGAAATCGGTGCCGAGAATGTTCTGTCCGAGATAACCCTTCGCGTAAGCCTCTTCCAGCGCCGCTTCCACAATGTGGATCGGTTCTACAAATTCGCCGCGGATGAAAATATATCCGGCGCTGGCCCCCATGGCATAGGCACCGATAATCATGCCCTCGATCAGACGATGAGGTTCATAGCGCATGATGTCCCGATCCTTGCAGGTACCGGGTTCACCCTCATCGGCATTGCAGAGCAAGTACTTGGTACCGGTCACACCCTTGGGCATAAAACTCCACTTCAGTCCGGTGGGAAAACCGGCGCCCCCCCGGCCGCGCAAGGCGGATTTTTTTATCTCGCTGATGATCTGATCCGGCGCCATGGGGTCCAGTAGCACCTTGCGCAGAGCGCCATAGCCCCCGGTCCCGGCATATACGGAGAGGCGGTGGGAATCGGGCAAACCACGATTCTGCAGCGTAACACCGTTAACGAACATCGTCGGACCCTCCACGTAATTTCGCCAGCAAGGCATCCAGACTTTCCGGCGTCAGGTTCTCGTAGTAGTGATCACCGACCTGCAGCATCGGCGCGTCTTTACAGGCACCCAGACACTCCACTTCCTGCAGGGTAAAGAGACCGTCTGCGGTCGTCTCCCCAGGGTCCACACCCAAACGCTCACTGAGGTGCTGAAGTACCGCGTCGGAGCCATTCAGAAAGCAGGATACGCTACCACAGACGCAGAGCTTGTGCCGACCCACCGGCTTGAGGTCGTACATGCTATAAAAAGTGGCCGCCTCATAGACCTGAATCGCCGGGATGCCGAGCAGATCGGCAACATACTCCATCACCGCATCGCTCAGATAGCCCTGCTCCTCCTGGGTAATACGCAGCGCCGCCAATAGGGCCGAACGCGCCTGATCCGCCGGATATTTGGCCCGTTCACGAGCAATTTTTGCCAGAGACTTTTCCGATAACATGGCTTACCTGTCGATCTCGCCGAAAACAATGTCCATGGTGGATAAGATAGCCACCACATCTGCGATCATGTGCCCGCGCGCCATTTCGTCCATGGCGGCAAGATGCGAAAATCCCGGTGCCCGGATTTTCATCCGATAGGGTTTGTTGGCGCCATCGGAAATCATATAGATGCCGAACTCACCCTTGGGCGCCTCGACCGCGGTATAGACTTCGCCTGCAGGAACCGCCATGCCCTCAGAAAAGAGCTTGAAATGATGGATCAGCGCTTCCATGCTGGTTTTCATCTCTTCGCGGGGCGGTGCAGCCACCTTGAAATCGTCGGTAATCACCGGACCGGGATTTTTGCGTAGCCAGTCCACACACTGGGCAATAATCTGGTTACTCTGCCGCATCTCCGCCACCCGGACCAGATAGCGATCATAACAATCTCCGGTTTTGCCCACCGGAATGTCAAAATTCAGATCGGCATAAGCGGCGTAAGGTTGCGTGCGCCGCAGATCCCAGGCCACCCCGGAAGCGCGCAGCATGGGTCCGGTGAAGCCCAGTTGAATCGCGCGCTCCGGACCCACTACACCGATGCCCACGGTACGCTGCTTCCAGATACGATTATCGGTCAGCAGGGTCTCATACTCATCCACATAGGTGGGAAAACGGCGGGTGAAGTCTTCAATGAAGTCCAGCATGCTGCCCTGCCGGTTGTCATTGAGTTCCTCCAAACGCTTGGCATTTCGGTAAGGCGATGGCTGATACAGGGGCATCTGTGCGGGCAAATCACGG